>JBDQIL010000515.1:0-4318 GCA_040264415.1 Myxococcota bacterium | reverse complement strand
GGCGCCCACAAGATCATCGTGCGGCGCCCCGAGGCGGTCGAGCTGGGGGCCATGGCCGCCGAGGTGCAGGCCATGGCGCCCGACCAGCGGGTGATGACCTGGGCCCAGCTCAACCCCATCCTGGCCCAGATGCTCGACGGGGTGCAGAGCATGATCGTGGTGGTGTACCTCATCGTCTATGTGGCGGTCGCCATCCTCATCCTCAACGCCATGCTGATGGCGGTCTTCGAGCGGATCCGAGAGTTCGGCGTGCTCAAGGCCATCGGCACCAGCCCCCTGCAGGTGCTGGGCATGATGCTCTGTGAAGGGCTCATCCAGGCGACGGTCGCCTCGCTCGCCGGCTTCGCGCTGGCGGCAGCGCCCATGTGGTACCTGCAGACCCACGGGGTCGATGTGGGCAAGCTGGCGGGGGTGTCGATGGTGGGCATGACCATGCCGCCGGTCTGGCGCGGTCACTACACCCTCGCGAGCGTGCAGGTGCCCGTCATCCTGCTCTTCGTGGTGGTGTTCTTCTCGGTGCTGTACCCGGCGGTCAAGGCGGCATGGATCCGCCCCGTCGAAGCCATGCGCCATCAGTAGGGGGTCGATGTGACTGGGATCAAGATCGTCGCCCTGGCCTGGCGCAACCTCTGGCGGCAGCGTCGGCGCACCGTGCTCACGCTGATCTCCATCGCGTTTGGCGGCTTCCTGGCCGTGCTGATGACGGCCATGCAAGACCGCTCCTTCGCCGACTTCATCGACACGGCGGCTCGGCTCGGCTCGGGCCACGTCACGCTGCAGCACCCCGACTACCAGGACAAGCCCTCGCTCAGCCGCACGGTCACCCGCACCGACGCCAAGCGCGACACGGCCCGCGAAGACCAGGGCGTGGTGCAGGCGGTCGACCGGGTGAGCGGGCAGACGATGGTCTCCACCGCGAGCGACAGCTTCGGCGCGATCTTCATCGCCTACGATCCGGCGCTCGAGACCGCCGAGAGCTTCGAGTTCGCCGATGACCTGCTCGCCGGCGAGGTCTTCGCGGGGGCCGCCGACAAGGGCATCGTGCTGGGCTCGGTGCTCGCCCGCAACCTGGGCGCCGAGCTCGGCGACAAGGTCGTGTTCACCATGACCGACCGCAACAGCGCCATCGTCACCGACATGGAGCGCGTCATCGGCATCGTGCAGACGGGCGCCCCCAGCCTCGACGCCGCCCTGGTGCTGCTGCCGATCGAGCGGGTGCGCCGGGTGGTGGGCTACGACCCCACCGAGAGCACGCAGGTGGCCCTCTTCTTGGAGGACGGCCGCCGCAGCCTCGACGCCGCCGAGCGCATGCGCGGCGCCCTCGATCCCGGCGTGGCGGTGCTCACCTGGGACGAGATTCAGCCGGAGATCAAGGCCTTCGTAGCGATGAAGGTCGGCGGCAGCCGGGTCTTCGAGATCGTCATCGCGGTGCTGGTGGCGGCGGGCATCTTCAACACCATGTTCATGTCGGTGATGGAGCGCACCCGCGAGTTCGGCATCATGATGGCCATCGGCTACTCGCCCCGCCAGCTCTTCGCCCTGGTGATGGCCGAGAGCACCTTGCTGGCGGTGATGGGGCTGGTGCTGGGCTGCCTGGTGACCGCCGGCCCCTACGCCTACCTGGCGACCCACGGCATCGATCTGTCGCAGGTCTACGCCGAGTCAGGCGCCGTCGAGATCAGCGGCGTGGGCTTCGACACCACGCTGCGGATCGGCATCTTCCCCGAGAATGCGCTCGCCATCGCGGTCGCGGTGGTGTTGTCCACCGTGCTCGCGGGCATCTGGCCCGCCTACAAGGCGGGTCGGGTCGAGCCCGTCGAGTCCATCAACCTCGTCTGAACCCAGGTCTCCCTCATGGCCCAGCCCAGCGGCGCCCCCATCGTCGAGCTCCACGACGTCACCAAGACCTACCGGAAGGGGGCCATGGAGACCCACGCCCTCCGTGGTCTCGACCTCACCGTGCATGCGGGCGAATTCGTCGCCATCTGGGGTCCGTCGGGGTCGGGCAAGACCACCGCGCTCAACCTGATCGGGGCCCTCGACACCCCCACATCGGGCACCGTGACGCTCGAGGGCCACGACCTGGGGTCGCGGTCGCGCAAGCAGCTCTCGCAGCTGCGCCGCGACCGCATCGGCTTCGTCTTTCAGGCCTACAACCTGATCCCGGTGCTCACGGCCTACGAGAACGCCGAGGCGGTGATGGCGCTGCAGGGCACCCCCGAGGCCGAGCGCCGCGCGCGGGTGATGCAGCTGTTGAAGGACGTCGGGCTCGAGGGAATGGAGCACCGGCGCCCCAACGAGCTGTCTGGCGGGCAGCAGCAGCGGGTGGCCATCGCCCGCGCCATCGCCTCGAACCCGGCCGTGGTGCTGGCCGACGAGCCCACCGCCAACGTCGACTCCGAGACGGCGGAGCGGCTGCTCACCATCATGGCCCAGCTCAACCAAGATCGCGGCGTCACCTTCATCTTCTCCACCCACGACCCGCGGGTGATGCGGTACGCGCGCCGGCTGGTGGGGATGGTCGATGGGCGGGTGGCCACCGACGTGGAGAAGGCGTCCGGCGCCTGATCCACGCGGGCGCCGATCGGTGTTAGTGGCGGTCTCTCGGAGGGTCCATGTCCCGCATCTACGGTGCCACGGCGCTGGCGCTCGCCCTCGGCTGCCGCGACCCCGCGCCGGCTGGGGGCCCCTCCGGCGCCCCCGACTTTGGCGAAGACTTCCTGTTTGGTGCCGCCATCGCCGGCTTCCAGGTCGACGCCGGGTGTCCGACGATGCCCGCCGAGGACTGCGAAGATCGGGGCTCCGACTGGTACCAGTGGGTCACCGACCCCGAGCTGGTCGCCGAGGGCTCCAACTACCTGTCGGGCGACCCGCTGAGCATGGGGCCCGGCCACTGGGAGCTCTACGACGACGACTTCCGGCGCGCCAAAGAAGAGCTGCACCTCGACTCGATGCGGGTCAGCTTGGAGTGGTCGCGGCTGTTCCCCGACGAGCCGGTGGGCGCCAGGTCGGTCGAAGACCTCGCCGCCTTCGCCGACCCCGCGGCGGTCGCGGCCTACCACGACTACTTCGCGTCGATGGCGGCCCACGGCCTGACCCCGGTGGTCACCCTCAACCACTACACGCTCCCGCTCTGGCTGCACGACGGCAAGGCCTGCCACGACGCGATCGAGACCTGCGAGGCCCGCGGCTGGGCCGACCGCGACCGCATGATCGACGAGATCGCCCGCTATGCGGGCTTCTGCGCCATGGAGTTCGGGGCTGAGGTGGACTGGTGGACCACCCTCAACGAGCCCTTCGCCGTGGTGCTGTCGGGCTACCTGCTGCCGTCTGAGGACCGCACCAACCCGCCCGGCGTGACCCAGCCCGAGCTGGCCATTGCCGTGATGTGGGCGCAGATCGAGGCCCACGCCGCCATGTACGACGCGGTGCACGCCTACGACCCGCAGGCCATGGTGGGGGCGGTGCCCAACCTCGCGGCGGTGCGCCCCGAAGACCCCGACAACCCGGCCGACGTCGAGGCGGCCGAGCACCTCGACTACGTCTACAACCGGGTGTTCCTCAACGCGACCATCCTCGGCGAAGAGGACCGCGACCTCGACGGCGTGGCCGAGACCACCAACCCGGCGCTCACCGGCCGCATGGACTTCGTGGGGGTCAACTACTACACGCAGATCTCCGCCCGGTCTCTCGGGTTCGAGCTGATCGCCGGCTACCCCTGGCTCGACTTCTTCCCAGGCGGCGACTTCTGGACCGAGCACCCCGAGGGGCTCGCCGAGGTCACGCTGCTGGCCGACTCATACGGGCTGCCGGTGCTCATCACCGAGAACGGCACTTGGGACCACGACGCCGCGGGCGAGCGCTTCCTGGTGCCCCACCTCGAGGCGCTCACCGACGCCATCGACGCGGGCGCCGACGTGCGCGGCTACCACCTGTGGTCCCTCATCGACAACTACGAGTGGAACCACGGCATGGGCCTGCGGTTCGGCGCCTACGCGGTCGACGACGTCACCAAGGCCCGGACGATGCGCGAGATCGGCTCGACCTACGCCGAGATCAGCCGCACCCGGCGGCTGCCCTGAGGGCACCCGGGGTGCCGCCAGCATACCGCCCGCCCCGCCGCGCCGCTGCGGGGTCCCCGCGGTCGCCAGGGCGGGCGCGGGGGCGGCCCCGCGCCCGCCCTGCAGGACGGGTCGGGGACGCATGAAGCGAACATGTAGGCTGGCGCGGAGGGGCGGGCGGTATGCTGGCGGCACCCCGGGTGCCCTCAGGGCAGACGCCGGGTGCGGCTGATCTCGGCGTAGGTCGAGCCGATCTC
>JBDQIL010000514.1:0-4323 GCA_040264415.1 Myxococcota bacterium | reverse complement strand
TCACGGCTCCTTGTAGCCCAGGCCCCCTGGGGGGGAAGGGCCCCTCGGCTACTCGGCGGGGAAGCCCTTCAGCGGGGACAGGCCGCGCAGCGGGGCCGAGTGGGCGAAGGCGAGCCAGGCGATGTCGTCCCCGCGGGCCTCGAGCCGATCGTAGAGGGCGCGTACGCTGGCGTCGTTCTGGGCCGGGTCGTCGGAGAAGCGCTCGGGGGGGGCGATGGCCTCGCCGCTTCGGCTCTGCAGGGCGACGTCCCCCATGACCAGCACGTCCTCCACCCGCCAGACCACGCTGCCGGCCGTGTGCCCCGGGACGTGCAGCGCCTCGATCACCGCGTCCCCGACCTGCACCAGGCCGCCGTCCGGCACGGCCATGTTCGCCCGAACACCCTCTCCCTCCAGCGACGCCTGCTCGTCTGGGTGGGCGACCACCACCGCGTGGGGCATGGCCGCGAGCCCGCCGAGGTGGTCGCCGTGGCCGTGGGTGATGACGACGTGGGTGACGTCGTCGAAGGAGAGGCCGCGCGCGCCCAGGGCGTCGTCGATGGCCCCCGCCCGCGCCGACAGGCCCGCGTCGAACAGCACCGCGCCGCCGCCGGTCTCGAGCAGGAACACGCTGGTGAAGCCGTCTTTGATCTGGGTGAGGGGCCCCAGCTGGGCGCCGTCGTCGATGGGGGCCGCGTTGCAGGCGCCGAGGAGGAGGGCCAGCGGGCCCCCGAAGCGGGTGTGGAGTCGTGGGTTCATGCCCCTTGGGCTAGGCCGCTCCGCTCGCGGCGCAAGTGCGCTGCGATAGGTCGTGCGGGATGTCCGGCCCCACCGATGCTCCCCCGGAGCGGGGCGTCCCGCCGGGACGCCAGTCCGGTCGGGGCCCCGCCCTGATGATCATCGCCGCCCTGTGCTTCACGCTCATGGTCGCGTGTGTGAAGACCGCGCGCGCCGAGCTCGCGGCCTTCGAGATCATCTTCTGGCGGTCCGTGGTGGGGCTGCCGTTGATGGCGCTCGGCATGGGGGGCGCGCCGTGGCGCATCCGCAACCGTCGGGCCTTCTCTGCGCGCGTGGGCTTCGGGGTGCTGGCCATGTTGGGCTACTACACGGCGGCTCGCGGGCTCGACGTCGCCGATCTCAGCCTGCTGGGGCGCATGCAGCCGCTGGGCGTGGCGGCCCTGGCGCCGCTGGTCCTGGGGCGGCACGAGCGCAGCGACGGGCGGCTGTGGGCCCTGCTCGGGGTGGGGATGGTGGGCTGCGCCGTGCTGCTCGGGCCCGACCTCGCGGTGGGCAACCGGTATGGCCTCATCGCCCTCGGGGGCGTCGCGGCGGGCGCCGCCGCGCACACCTCACTCCGGGCCCTGGGCGCCACCGACGACCCGCGATCGGTCGTGCTGGGCTTCCAGGTGGTCGCGCTGATGGTCTCGGGGGTGGCCGTGGTCGTGATCCACGACGGGCTCCCCACGCTCCCCTCGCTCACGCTCGCGCCATGGCTGATCGGCGTCGGCGTCTTCGCCCTGCTGGGCCAACTGTTCATGACCCGCGCCTACCGCGAAGACCGCGCCGCCCTGGTGTCGGCCGCCTCTCACGTCAGCCCCCTGTGGGCGGTGCTGGCCGACCTCCTCATCTTCGGGGTGCGCCCCGGCTGGAACGTGCTCGTCGGCGGGGGGATCGTGCTGGCCGTGGCGCTGGTGCCCACCCTGTGGGCGGCGCGGGCCGCGCGCGCGAGGCGGGCGGGCTCGCCGAGCGCCGGTGGCGAGTAGAATGACGCGTCTGAACGGAGGTCTCCCTGTGCCTGCCCCCCTCAACGTCCTGCTGGTCGACGATGACGCCCTGTTGCGGCTCACGGTTGGTCGGCGCCTCGAGGGGAAGGGCTGGACCGTGTGCCAGGCCTCGAGCGGCCAGGCCGCCCTTGACCAGCTCGAGCTTCGCCAATTCGACCTGATCCTGAGCGACGTCATGATGCCTGGAATGGACGGCCTGCAGCTGACCGCCGAGGCCCGGGAGCGGGGCATCGAGGTCCCCATCGCGCTGATGAGCGGGCTGGCGAGCCCGGAGATGGCGGAGCGCGCGGTGGCCCTCGGGGCCGCGATGCTGGTCGCCAAGCCCTTGGCCGACGCCGCCCTCGAACAGATCGAGGCGGCCGCCCGGGGCGCTCGGTCTCGACCTGCGACTACCTCCGGCGGGTGACATCGGCTAGTGATCTCTCCCTCACCTCGGAGCCACCCTGCCCACCCGCACCGTTGACGTCGCCATCCTGGGGGCCGGCACCGCCGGCCTGAACGCCCGCCGGGCCGCCGAGACCGCCGGGGCCACCGCCGTGATGGTCGACCCGGGCCCCTTCGGCACCACCTGCGCGCGGGTGGGCTGCATGCCGTCCAAGCTGCTCATCGCCCCCGCCGAGGCCGTCCACAAGGCGTCGATGGGAGCGCTCTTCGGCTTCGACGCCTCGGTGACGGTGGACACGCGCCGGGTGATGGCGCGGGTGAAGGCCGAGCGCGATCGCTTCGTGGGCTTCGTGCAAGAAGACATCCAGGCGCACATCGACGCGGGCCGCCTGCTCCCCGTGCGCGGCCGCGTCCTCGACCACCACACGGTCGAGGCGGGCGACACCCGCATCGAGGCCAAGGCCATCGTGGTGGCGACCGGCTCGTCTCCCTGGACTCCGCCGCCCTTCCGCCACCTGGGCCCCGAGGTCACCCTCGACAACGAGGGGCTCTTCGACCTCGACGAGCTCCCGCGCAGCGTGCTGGTGGTGGGGCCCGGCGTCATCGGGCTCGAGCTGGGCCAGGCGCTGCACCGGCTCGGGGTGCGGGTCACCATCGTGGGGATTGGCGGGCTCATCGGGCCCTTCCAAGACCCGAAGGTGCGCGCCAAGGCCGCGGAGATCTTCAAGGCCGAGCTCGATCTGCACATCGACTACACCCTCGAGCTCATCGAGCAGCACGAGGGCGGCGTGCGGTGCTGCTTCCTGCAAGACGACGGGGCCCACCGCGACGAGGTCTACGAGAAGGTGTTGGTGGCCGCCGGTCGGCGCCCCAACCTGCGCGGCTTCGGGCTCGAAGAGCTCGGCATCGAGCCCGACGCCCAGGGCAAGATCAACTGCGACCCCCAGACCTGCCAGGTGGGCGACACCAACCTCTTTGTGGCCGGCGACGCCAGCAACCACCGGCCCCTGCTGCACGAGGCCTCCGACGACGGCCGCGTGGCGGGCGCCAACGCCGCCGAGTACCCGCGGGTGGCGGCCTACCCCCGGCGCACCCCCCTCGCCGTGGTCTTCACCGACCCCCAGATGAGCGTCGTGGGCGACGCCTGGAAGCTGCACAACTGCACCGACCATCGCGCCGGTGAGGTGAGCTACCACAACCAGGGGCGCGCCCGCGTGATGGGGGAGAACAAGGGGCTGGTGCGGATCTACGGGCGGAAGGTCGACGGCATGCTGCGGGGCGCCGAGATGCTCGGGCCGTCGGTCGAGCACACCGGGCACCTGCTGGCCTGGGCGATTCAGCGACGCACGACGGTCGATCAGGCCCTCGAGATGCCCTTCTACCACCCGACCGTCGAAGAGGGCATCCGCACGGCCCTGCGCGACCTGCGCAGCAACCTGCGGCACCGCCGGCCCGTGGGTGCGCAGTGCGACGAGTTCGCGTCGGGCGACTGACCGCAGGCCTCAGCCGAGCGCGCGGCCCGCGGCCAGCCCGCCGACGGCGGCCCCCATGCCCAGCGCCAGCTGCACGCTCACGTTGGCGAGCGCCGTGGCCCACTCCCCCTGCTCGAGAAGCCGAATCGTCTCGACGCTGAAGGTGGAGAAGGTGGTGAAGCTGCCCAGGAAGCCGGTGGTGAGGGCCGGTCGCCAGGCCGCAGGCACCCGGTCGCCGGTCAACGCGAGGCCGCCCACGAAGCCCAGCAGGAAGCTGCCCGTGACGTTGACCGCCACCGTGCCCCACGGCAGACCGGGCACGGGGCCCGACCCGGAGAAGCGAGCGGTGACCCACGTGCCCACGAGGTGGCGCGACATGGCGCCCAAGGCCCCGGCGAAGGCGATGCCCAAGGCGGCCTTCACAGCAGGCCCGCGACCCACTGCGCGAGCAATGTGGCCGCCGAGCCGGCGACCGCGGCCGCCACGAGGCCGAGCACCTGGGACGTGCGCCGGGCGGGTCGTGCAGCCGGAGCCTGGAGCTGCCGCACGGCCGGAGACATCGCCGCGCCGCTCGCGTCGGTGAGGGTGGCGGTCCCCGAGGCGCCGCTGATCTCCGCGAGCACCCTGCCCGTGTGGTTGACGTCGCTGAGGACCTCGCTGCGCTGGTCGGTCTCTCTCGTGGTGAGCCGGGGGATGCACCGGTC
>JBDQIL010000513.1:0-4334 GCA_040264415.1 Myxococcota bacterium | reverse complement strand
CGAGGGGGGTGGCGGGCATGAGAACCCATAGGGCAGTGGCCGGCGCTCGCTCCGGTCGGCCTACGGCTTCTGCGCCCGCCGCCAGTCGCGTAGGGCCCGCTCACAGGCGTCGTCTCGCTGCCACCAGGCCGCCCAGGTCAGGCCCCTGAGCTGTCGCTTCGTGGGCTGGGCGCGGTAGAGCAGGGCGGGCATCAGGTCGGCGCGCCCGCCATCGATGGCCCGCTGCAGGGTGGGCTCGGAGACGGGCGCGCCGTGGTCGAGCAGCGTGGCGACCCAGGCGCTGCCGCGGGGCCCCGGGGGCGGGTCGTCGGGTGCCCAGCGCGACGCCGCGGCGCCCGGCCGGTCCTCCCACAGCGCCTGACGAACCGCCCGGTCGCCGGCCTCGCCGAGCTGCGCGCCGTGCTGCACCAGCAGCGCCAGCAGCGCGGCGTCGCGGGCCTCGAGCGCGGCCTCGACCGGCGCCGTGCGGTGCTCGGCCTCGATCTGCCAGCGGGCCCTGTCGGCCAGGGCGTCGGCGACCATCGGCAGTGGGGCGTGGGGCAGCAGGCACAGCAGCGCGTCTTCGGGGTACCGGGCCCCCCGCGCCCGCAGCCACCCCACCATGGGGGCGTCGCCCAGCGAGGCCATCGACACCAGCGCGTCGGTCGGGTCGACGCCGGCCTCCAGCAACAGGGTGGCCCCGTCGAGCTGATCGACGATGAGGCAGTGCACCAGGGCGTCTCGGCGCGCGTGCTCGGAGGCGACGGGCACGAGCAGGTCGGTCCAGGGGGAGGGACCCGCCGCGACCACGCCCTCGAAGAAGGTGGGCCGGCCGGAGAACATGGGCTTGGCGGCGGCCTCGGGGCGGGCGCCGCGGGCCACCAGCAGCCGCGCCGTCTCGAGGTCGTCGCGCTCGAAGGCCTCGACCAGCGGGGTGTGGTCGAAGGCGCCGCGGGCGTCGACCGGCAGGCCGGCGTCGAGCAGGAGGGTCAAGAGGTCGCGATCGCCACGTCGGACCAGCTCAACCAGCAAGTCGCCGGGGCGGCTCTGGCCGGCGGTGGGGTCGGCCCCGGCGTCGAGCAGCCGCGCGACCACGGGCCGGTGCCCGCCCCGGATGGCCGCCGACAGCGGGGTCTGGCCCCCCTCGTTCAGCCCGTCGACCGGCAGGCCGGCCTGCAAGGCGCGATCGGTCCAGTCGAGCCGCCCGGCGGCGGCGGCGGCGTGCAGCATCGTGCCGGCCTCGCCGCCGGCGCCGGTCAGGGCGGCGCCGCGGTCGAGCAAGAGCTGGGCCGTGTCCCAGTGGTCGGCGTGGGCCGCCGCGAACAGGGCCGCGCGGCCCCGGTGGTCGCGGGCGTCGACGGGCACCCGACCGGCGTCGAGCAGCCCCACCACTGCGTCGCGGTCGCCCCGCGCAGCCGCGCGGTGCAGCCACGTGCGCCCCTCGCAGTCGGCCCCGCCCGGCGCCAGGCCGGCGGCGTCGAGCCGACCCGCCAGCACCGGGCGGTCGCGCAGGTCGTCGAGCAAGGCGGTCTGGCTGCACAGCAGGTCGGCGGGCACCGGGCGGTCGCCCAACAGCCGGTGCGTGAAGCGGGCCGCGTCGGTCTTCAGGTCGGCGCGAATGGCGGCGGTGACCGGCTGGTGGGCGTCGGTCTGGCCCAGCGGGTCGGCCCCTGCGGCGAGCAGGGCGTCGACCGCGGGCCCCGACCCCCAGCCGATGGCCAGGGCGAGCGGCTCGATCCAGGCGGTGTAGCCCTCGCGTCCGGGGTCAGCGAGCATCAGCACGCCGATGGGCGGGACGACGATGCCGATCATCACCTCGATCAAGCTCAGGCTTCGCCGGCGGCTCTTGGCGATCGGGCACGGGTCGGAGGGGGAGCCCCCGGCGGCCAGGGCGGCCTGCAGACCGTCGAGGTCGAGGCTCGCCCCGGTGACCGCGACGCACACGGGGGAGGCGGGCTCGGTCGCCCGCGCGGGCGCCGAAGCGGCCCAGGCGATGGCCAGCCAGCTGGCGCGGCGGGCGCTCAGGCTGGATCTCCGCCGTCGTCATCGACCAGCTGCCCCTCGAGCGCGGCCCCGAGCTGCTGGGTGCGCTCGTAGGCCGCGGCCACCGCGTCGGTGACCGTGGCGTGAAACCCGCCGCGCTTGAGCACCTGCAGGCTGCGGCTGGTGGTGCCGCCGGGGCTGGTCACCTCGTCGATGAGCTGCGCCACGTGCACGCCATCGTCGGCGGCGCGGCGGATCATCTCGGCGGTCCCGAGCACGGTGGACAGCACGGTCTCCTGGGCCACCGACCGGTTCTCGCCGATGAAGGTGGCCGCCTCGAGCATCGACTTCACGAACTCGCCCACGATGGCCGGCCCGGTGCCGCTCACGGCGGTGGCGCGGTCGACCTGCGTCTCGTCGCCCACGGCGACCTCGCGGCCCATCACGCCCAGGGCCTGCTGCACGCGGCGGCGGTCGAGGTCGTCGAGGGCGGGGGGCGCGAACCACACGGTCATGCCTTGGCGGATGCGGCAGGGCAGGTTGGGCATGCAGCGCACCACCCGCTCGGTGGCCAAGCCGGTCGTGAGCACCCGCATCGACGCCCCCGCCACGATGCTCAACACCACGGTGCTGTCGCTCAGATGACCCCTGATTTGGGGCAGCACGCGGCCCAGGCTCTGCGGCTTCACCGCGAGCACGAGCAGATCGACGTCGGCCGCCACGCGCACGTTGTCGTCCCACACCGTCACGCCGTGTTGGTCGGCCAGCGACGCCCGCCGGGCGGCGTTCGGGTCGCTGGCCTGGATGCGGAACGGCGGCAGCACGCCCTCTTCGAGCAGGCCCGCGATCATGACCTCGGCCATGACGCCAGCGCCGATGAATCCAATGCTCCAGTCCATCCCAGACTCCGGGGGTGGGGGCCCGGGGGGCCGCCGGTTTCGCGTCAGTGGTCGATGGCCTTCAGCCGGGCGTCGAGGTCCCAGTCGGGGTCCCAGGTCTCGGTGTGGCAGGACGTGCAGATGGCCTCGATGACGCACTCGGGGCAGCTGTCGCCCAGCCCCACGATGTTCGCCTTCTTGGGGTCGGCGGCGTGGTCGGCCCCGGGGCCGTGGCAGCTCTCGCAGCCCACGCCGCCGTCGGCGCGCCAGGCGTCGGGCTGGGCTGGGTCGGGCGGCGAGAGCGACGACATGGCCGTGGGCGTGGCGTGGCAGGCCACGCAGCCCTCGCCGTGGGGCTGGTCGCCGGAGAGGTGGCGCATGGCCCCACGGTGGGGGTCGGCGCTCTGGTGCCAGGTGGCCTGGGCGGGGTGGCAGCCGGCGCAGGCCTGGGCCCCCACCGTCGGGCCGTCCGGAAAGGCCAGCAGGGGCTTGTCGGCGTCGCCCGAACCCAGCGCCCGCACCCGGGCCATCATCTGGTCGTCGGTCATGCCCTGGTCGGCGAAGTGGTCGATGTGGGGCAGGCCCTTCTCGACGCTGAAGGCCACGCTGTGCTCGGCGTCGTGGCAGCCCACACAGGCGGCCCGCGCGTCTGCGGTTTCGCCGTCGTGGGGGCCCGACGGGCCATGGCAGGACTCGCAGCCCACGTCGGTGAAGGGTGAGCTGTGGTCGCCCAGCTCGAAGCCCCCGGCGCCCATGCCGGTGACGTGACAGCCCACGCACGCGGCCTCGTCGGTGCGCTCGCGGGTGTAGAGCGTGCGGTAGGCCACGCTGTGGTGCGTGAGCGCCATGCTGCGGGCCTCGTGGGTGTGGCACGTGGAACACACCAGGTCGCCTTGGTAGCCCTCGAAGTCGGCGAAGGGCTCGTCGAGGTGCGACCGCAGGCGCAGCACGGCCCCCAAGCCGCGGCTGAAGGGCTGGTAGCCCTCGGTGAGGTGGACCAGGCCGCCGTCGGCCACCATGGCGGCGTTGACCGCCGGGCCGGCGCCGTCTGGGGCGGGCTCGACCACCAGCACGATGGGGGTCGACCGCGCGCCCACGCTGAGGGCGAAGGCGCCCCCCTCGTCGGAGATCAGCGGGAAGGTGGCGCCGTATTCGGTGGCGAAGGCCGCGATCTCGGTGGGGTCGGCGCGGCTGCTCGCGATGCCCAGCCACGCCATGTCGGGCCGCTTCGCCAAGGCGTTGACCTCGGGCATGACGTGCTGGCAGTGCGGGCAGGTGGGCGAGAAGTAGAACAGCGCGGTGGGGCCGGTCACCCGGCTGGCCACGAAGGGCGGCAGCGCCAGCGCGACGGGCTCGTTGGGCGCGAGCACTTGGGCGGTCGAGGCGGCCTTGGGCCCGGCGGACCGGCCAGTCGGCGGGCCCTGCAGGTCTACCTCGACGAGAACGGCTTCTCGGTCGATGAGTACGACAAGCCGGTGATTCACGTCACCTTCT
>JBDQIL010000512.1:0-4334 GCA_040264415.1 Myxococcota bacterium | reverse complement strand
GCCGGGTGGAGGTGCCCACCGCGGTGACCGTGATGGCCGCCGGCAGGGTGAGGGCGAGCGGGGCCACGCTGGGCCGCGTGGCGCTCACGGTGTCGGCGCCGCTCGCCGGGCGCTGACCGCGCCGCACCGGGCTATCCTGCCCCTCTGTACGTGAAGAGATGCTGTCGGAGGAGAGATGCGCCCCACCCTCGCGTTGACGCTGGCCCCCGCGCTGGCTGGCTGTCTGGTCTCGCTCGGCTGCCGCGGCGCCGACACCGCCCAGGGCCTCGCCGGCGACTACCCCATCGGCGATGGCGTGAGCGTGGTGGTGGCCGCCGATGGCTCCTTCGCCCTCACCCGCGACGGCGCGGTGACCTTCGCCACCGCGTCGGGCCAGTCCCTCCGGTCTCGGGTGGTCGAGGAGACGGTCGAGAGCAGCCTGGGCATGTGGCGCTTCACCCGCGACAGCGAGCAGGACATCGCCTTCGGCGCGCTCGAGTCGGTGCGCGCGACCGGGGCCACCGTCACCCTGCGTTACGGCGACGACCGCGGCCGACAGGCGGTGCTCGACATCACCCGCGACGGCGAGGCCACGACGCTGGCGCTGCGCGTCCCCGACGGCGCCGACGCCATCTCGCTGCCCGTGGCGTGCGACCCCGATGGCAGCTTCCATGGCTGGGGCGAGCAGTACAGCCGCACCGACCAGCGGGGGCACGCCTTCCGGCTCTTCCTGAGCGAGCAGGGCATCGGCCGAACGGGCACGTCGTGGGCCTTCTCAGGCGACGAGACCACCACCTACTTCCCCATGCCCTACTACCTCGACGCCCGCGGCTTCGGCGTGCTCTTCGAGACCGACCACCGCGCCAACGTCGATCTCTGCGCCGCCGACCCCGACGTGGCCACCATCGAGGTGATGGCCGGCGATGATCTGGCCTGGCGGGTCTTCGACGGCCCCACCCCGCTCGACGTGGTGCGCCAGCTCGGCGACGTGGTGGGCCGCCCCAAGGCTCCGCCCGCGTGGGCCCACGGCGCCTGGATGTGCATGCAGGGCGGAGAAGCCCGCGTGCGCGAGCAGGTCGACGCGATGGAGGCGGCGGGCATCCCGGCCACGGTGCTCTGGGTGCAAGACTGGACCGGCCGCCGCGAGAACCCCGGCGGCGGCTACGGCGTGCAGTACCGATGGGAGGCCGACACCACCGAGCTGTACCCCGACATCTCGGCCTTCTTCGCCGAGCTTCACGATCGCGGCTACAAGATCGTGGGCTACATGAACCCCTTCGTCGACCCGGCCTTGCAGCACTGGGCCGACATGGAGGCGGGCGGCATGCTGCCGCTCCACCCCGAGACCG
Organism: Myxococcota bacterium; assembly: GCA_040264415.1. Taxonomy (GTDB): domain Bacteria; phylum Myxococcota_A; class UBA796; order UBA796; family UBA2385; genus M30B51. Next base: position 3,006 of record JBDQIL010000512.1, on the reverse strand, counting down.
GCGAGGTCTACACCTTCCTCGGGCCCCGCGGCGACATGACCACGGCCGACCTGAGCAACCCCGCCACGCGCGCCTACATCCAGGACCGCATGGCGGTGGCGGTCGACGAGATCGGGCTCGACGGGTGGATGGCCGACTTCGCCGAGTGGCTGCCCATCGACGCCGACCTGCACTCGGGCGAAGACGCCGCCGCCGCCCACAACACCTACCCCGAGGCCTGGCAGCGCCTCACCCGCGAGGTCATGGACGACCTGCGGCCCGACGGCGACTGGCTGATGTTCGCCCGGTCGGGTTGGACGGGGGTGCACGACGTGGCCATGGTGCATTGGGTGGGCGACCAGGAGGCCGACTGGGAGCACACCGACGGTCTGCCTACCGTGGTGCCGGCCATGCTCACCCTGTCGATGTCGGGCCAGCCCTTCGTGACGCACGACGTGGCCGGCTTCTCGGGCGGGCCGTCCACCGAGGAGCTCTACCTGCGCTGGACCGAGTTGGGCGCCTTCTCCCCCTTCTTCCGCACCCACGACGGCAACGAGCGCGACCGCAACTGGCGCTGGGACGCCGACCCCACCACCACCGCCCACTTCGCCCGCATGGCCCGGATTCACGCGGCCCTCGCCCCGGAGCTGCAGGCGCTGTCGGACGACGCCGCCGAGACCGGGGCCCCCATCGTGCGGCACCTGCTCTTCGAGTTCCCCGACGACCCCGAGACCTGGGCCCTGTCCGACCAGTTCCTGTTGGGCCCCGACCTGCTGGTGGCGCCCATCCTCGAGCCCGGCGCGACCGCCCGCGAGGTGTACGTGCCCGCCGGCGACTGGTTCGACGTGTGGACTGGCGCCTCGGTCACCGGGCCGGCCTGGATCACGGCCGACGGCCCCATCGGCCAGCCGCCGGTGTTCTCGCGGGGCGCCGACCGCGCTGATCTGCGGGCCATCGAGTAGCGCTCGGGCGGCACCGCGAGGTCGCCGCTCGACGCGCGCCGGCAGGGGCATAAACCAGAGGCATGAACGCCTCCGCCGCCCTCGCCTCGCTGACCTTGCTCGACCTCGACGAGCAGCCCGTGCCGCTGGCCGAGCTGTGGGCCGACCGACCCACGGTCTTCGCCTTCTTGCGACACTTCGGCTGACTGCTGTGTCGCGAGCAGGTCGCTCGCTTGTTGCCCCACCGGCCTGAGATCGCCGCGCTTGGCGCGCAGCTCGTCTTCGTGAGCACCGGCGGCGCCCACTTCGCGCGCGCCTTCGCCGAGGAGCGCGGGGTCGAGGGGCCCGTGCTGATCGATGAAGATCGCGTGGCCTACAAGGCCCTGTCGCTCCAGCGCAGCTTCGGCTCTACCTTCTCGGTGGGCGCGGTCAAGGCGGGGCGCCGGGCCGCCGCCGCCGGCTTCCGCCAGGGCCGCACCCAGGGCGACGCCTGGCAGCAAGGGGGCGTCTTCGTGGTGATGCCCGACGGCTCGGTGCCCTTCAGCCACGCCTCGGCTTTTGCGGGGGATCACCCCGACGAGGCCGCCGTGATGGCGGCGCTGCGCGACGCGGTCGCGGCTCAGCCCGACTGAACGGTGCGGTGGTGGTCGAGCCACGCCGTCAGCAGCGTGCCCCACTTGTAGCTGGACTGGTCGGGCACCTCGAGGCGGTAGAGATCGCCGCGGTCGGTGTCGCCTTGTTTGCGCAGGTAGAGCTTGCCGGCCACCTCGGTGGAGACGCTCAGCAGCTCGTCGAAGGGGGCGCGCCAGGGCCCGCCGGCGTGGTGCAGGTGCACCCCGTCGCGATCCACCCGCAGCTCGCCCGTGGCGAAGCGGTGGGGGCGCCCGCGCAGCGGGTGTCGGTGCAGGTGCACCTCGGGGTGGGCGGCGATCAGCCCGTCGGACTCCCAGGCCGCCCGGTCGAGGATGGGGGGCCGCCCGAAGTGGTGGTAGATGGCGTCGTGGGCCTCGGCCACCGTGAGGGTGGGGGCGCCATCGAGGCCGTGCAGCACCGTGTCGATGTCGAGGCGCCACTGGGCGCCGCAGGCGGTGCAGCCGATGGAGTCGCGGTCGCGGCGCGGCACCTTGAGGCTGTCGGGGGCGAAGCAGCGCGGGCAGGCCCACAGCAGCGTGGGCAGGCCCTCGGCCAGCCGAAAGCCGAACGACCGTCGGGACCGGTCGCGGGTGGGCTCGACCTCGATGTGCTTGCGCACGTCTTCGGTGATCTCTTCGGCGGAGAGGTGGTCGGGATACCGCACCGGGCCGAAGTAGTCGATGTCGATGGGCACCCAGCGGGGGTACGTGGCCCAGCGGGGGTGGGCGATGTAGCCCGAGCGGATCCGGCCGAAGAGCACGCGGGCATCCAGCCGCTTGATCAGCCGCCCGATGCCGGGCTGCACCTCGACCTGCCGGCCGGTCCAGCTGCGCACCCCCTCTGGGAAGAGGGTGACCACGTGGCCGTTCTCGTAATGCTCTGCCAAGGTGCGCATGCTCTCGCGGTCCTTGACGTACTTCATCTTGGGGAAGGAGCCGAGCGCCTTGAGGTAGGGCCCCACCACGGGCATTCGCAGCAGGCTGGACGCCGCCATGAAGCGGGAGGGCCGGAACAGGTGCAGCGCCACCCAGAACGGGTCGAACATGCTGGCGTGGTTGCTCAGCAGCAGGAGCGGCCCGTCGGGGTCGATCCTGTCGAGGCCCTTGACCCGCGTGCGGAAGGCCACGCGCTCGAACGCCCACCAGATCCACCATGTGGTGCGGTAGATCGCCCAGGAGGCCGGCGTCAGTCCGTAGAACAAGCGCTTCTTGGTCTCGGAGGGCGGGGCTGGCTCAGCGACGGTCATGTGTTCTGCTAACCGGCTGGTCAGCCGCGTTCCAGAGCGCCCCGGCGCCTTCTGATCGCTGCGCTGGTGGAGGGGCGGCGGCTCAGAGTCGCGACCCCGACGCCGCCCGCGGACCACTGGGTCGCGCGCCGCCGATGGGCTCGGAGCGCACATAGATGCCGTGGGGCCCGGATCGCAGCAGCACGCTGGCGCCGGCGGGCAGGCGGG
>JBDQIL010000511.1:0-4344 GCA_040264415.1 Myxococcota bacterium | reverse complement strand
GCCAGCGGGCGGGCCAGGCCGCGCTCGACGATCACGACCCCGACTGGGTGCTCTTCACCGACGCCGACGTGCGCCTCTCCCCCACGGCGCTGACCGCGGCGGTCGGCTATGCCGCCCGCCAAGAGGTCGATCTGCTGAGCGGCTGGGGCCAGCTCACCATGGTCGGCTTCTGGGAGAAGGTCATGCAGCCCGTGGTGGTGGGCATGATCCTGGGCGGCAACGACATGGCGCGGGTCAACGATCCCGAGCGCCGGCGGGGCAACCCCATCGCCAACGGCCAGTTCGTGCTGATGCGGGCCGACACCTGGCGCGACGTGGGCGGCCACGGGGCGGTGCGCCGAAACGTGCTCGACGACGTGGGCATGGCCAAGGCGGTCGAAGACGCCGGCCACCGGGTGCAGATGGTCTTCATGCGGCCGCTGTTCTCGTGCCGCATGTACGACTCGCTGGCGTCGCTCTGGGAGGGCTGGACCAAGAACCTGTTCGCGGGCATGAACCGGTCGTGGGGCACCCTGCTCGCGGTGGCCGGCTTCACCGCCGTCTACACCGTGATGCCCTACGTCGTCGTGCTGCTCGGCGCGCTGGGGCTCGTGGCGCCGGTGTGGCTCGCCTGGGCTGGGGCCTGCGTGGCGCTGGTCCAGGCGCTGCGGCTCTACCTCGACACCACCTTTGGTTCCGAGGCCCGCTACGGCCTCACCCACGGCCCCGGCAGCCTGCTCTTGGTGCTCTTGCTGCTGCACTCGGGCATCAAAGACCTGCGGGGCACGGCCACCTGGAAGGGGCGCACCATCCCCGACCAGGGCGCCGCGTGAGCCCGCGCGGCGGCGAGCGACGGGTGGCCGTCACGGGCGACGAGGACGGCCCCTTCCGCAACCGGCTCGCGGGCGCCCACAGCCCCTACCTGGCCCAACACGCCGACAACCCGGTGGACTGGTGGGCCTGGGGCGACGCCCCCTTCGACCTCGCCCGCGACACCGACCGTCCGGTCTTTCTGAGCATCGGCTACGCGGCCTGCCACTGGTGCCACGTGATGGAGCGCGAGAGCTTCGCCGACCCGCGCGTGGCGGCCCGCATGAACCGCGACTTCGTCTGCATCAAGGTGGACCGCGAGGAGCACCCCGAGGTGGACGCCTTCGCCATGGAGGCGCTGCTCGAGCTGACCGGTGACGCGGGCTGGCCGGCGAGCCTCTTCCTCAGCCCCGACCGCCGTCCGCTGTCGGGCGGCACCTACCACCCGCCAGTCCACCGCTACGGCATGCCCCCCTTCATCGAGGTGCTGCGGCGCACCCACGAGGCGTGGTCGGGCGCGGGCCGGCGGGGCCTGCTGGCGCGGGCCGACGACACGGTGCGCGCGCTTCAGGCCGCCGCGGGGCCGCTGCCTGGCGTGGGGGTCGCGGGCCCCCGGGCCGTGCGCCAGGGCCTCGTGAGCCTCGCCTCGAGCGCAGACAGCCGCTCGGGAGGCTGGGGCATGGGCGCGAAATTCCCCCACCCCCCCCGCCTGCTCCTGTTGGTGGAGGAGGGGGACGGCGCGGGCCCGACCCAGGCCGCCCAGGCCGCGCTGACCGCCATGGAGCGCGGCGGCCTGCACGATCACGTGGGGGGCGGCTTCCACCGGTACACCGTCGACCCCGACTGGGACGTGCCGCACTTCGAGAAGATGCTCTGCGACAACGCCCTGTTGGCGGACGTCTTCCTGGCGGCGTGGTCGCGCTGGCGCGAGCCGGCGTGGCTGGTCGCCGCGTGCGGCGCCCTGGAGTGGTGCCTCGACGACCTGCCTCGGGGCGACGGCGCCTTCGCGGCGAGCCGCGACGCCGACGACCCGATGGGCGAGGGGGCCTTCTACACCTGGACCCCGGGCGAGGTGGCGGCTGCGCTCGGGCCGCGGGCCCCCGCGGTCTGCGCGGCGCTGGGGGTGTCTGCATCGGGCAACATGGAGCACGGCCGGACGGTGCTGCGGCGGCACGGTGCGCCCGGCCTGGTGGCCCTCGCGCGACCCCGCCTGCGCGCCGCGCGGGCCCGGCGACCCGCCCCCGCCCGCGACGACAAGGCCGTGGTGGCCTGGAACGGGATGCTGCTGACCTCGCTCGCCCGCGCCGCCGGCCTGCTGGGCGAGGCCCGCTACCGTGCGGCCGCCCAGGCGCTCGCGACCCGGCTACTCGAGGCCCCCCTGCGGCGCACCCTCGCGCCCGACGCGCCCGACGCGCCCGGCGCGGTGCTCGACGACCGCGCCTGGGTGACGACCGGATTGCTGGCGTTGCACACAGTGGATGGCGACCCACGGTGGCTGCTTGGCGCGTCGAGCCTCGGGGTCGAGATGCTGACCTGCCATCAAGATCCCGACACGGGGGCGCTGCTGCACGGGCCGGTGGGCGCGGCCGCGGTGCCGGTGGCCCGCAGCCCCCTCCAAGACGGCGCCGAGCCGGGCCCTGCCGCGGTGGCCCTGCTGGCCCTGCAGCGCTTGGTGGCGCTGGGCGACGCCGCCATCGACGCCGCCGACGTCGCGCGCGCGCTCGACGCGGCCTGCGCCCGGCTGCCCGACCGCGAGGATCACCACCCCACGCTGCTGCGGGCCCTCGCCCGTCACCACCGGCCGGCCCGCACCCTCACGCTCACCGGCGCCGCCTCCGATCCGGCGCTGCGGGCGCTCCTCGCCGTGGCCGCCCGACGCGCCCCCCGCGACGTCACCGTCGCGGTGGCTGACCCGACGGGCGCGCTCGCCCCCCGCTTCGCCGCCTTCGCCAACCGGGGCACCCCCGGGCGCGCCCAGGCCTGGCTCTGCGAAGGCGCGAGCTGTCGGCTGCCGGTCTCCGACCCCGACGCGCTGGCCGCCTCGCTCGCTCCGTCGGGCTGACCGGCCTCAGGCCGCCGCGGTCGGGTCTTGCATGCGCCGCAGCTCGGGCGGCACCTGCTCGAGGTAGAGGCTGGTGCTTGGGAAGGCGTAGGACACGTCGAGCCGCTCGGCGAGCCGAAGGAAGTGCGTGTAGATCGCCGCTCGCTCCCGCAGCTCGGCGCTCCAGTCGGGCACGTCGAGGAAGAAGTACAGCATCACGTCGAGCGAGCTCGCGCCGAAGTTGGCGAAGTGAACCTCGCAGGTGCCCTCCCAGACCGCGGGGTTGGTCTCGAGGTGCTCGCGCACGCCCGCGACGAAGGCGTCGAGCCGGTCGGGCGGCGTGCCGTAGGTGAGGCCGAGGGTGGCCTTCACCCGGCGGTACCGACGCTTGCCCATGTTGTCGATGGCGGAGTGCGCCACCTTGCCGTTGGGCACGCTCACCAGCGAGTTGTGAAAGGTGCGGATGCGGGTGGAGCGGAAGCCCACCTCCTCCACCACGCCCTCGATGTCTCCGCCGATGACCACCCAGTCGCCGATCTGGAAGGGGCGATCGGTGAAGATGGTGAGCGAGCCGAACAGGTTCTCCACCGTGTCCTTGGCGGCCAGGGCGAAGGCCAGCCCGCCGATGCCGAGGCCCGCGAGGAGCGAGCCGACGTCCACGCCCATGTTCTGCACCACGAACACGATGCCCAGCACCCAGATGCCGACCTTCGCGGCCCGCTGCACCAGGGGGATGACCTGGTCGTCCATCTTCGAGTCGGTCGCTTTGGCCTTCTTGCCGAAGTAGTCGGCTCCGAGGTCGACCACCCGAGCCAGGATGAGCACGGCGGCGAAGCTGGACACGGTCTTCGCTGCGAACAGCGCCAGCCGGGCGCTCTGGACGCCCAGCCGCGCCTCGGGGAGCCCCCAGGCGAAGACCGCGCCGATGAGGAAGGCCGTCATCGGCCAGCGGGTGCCCTTGAGGGCTGCGGGGTCGAGGCGGATGTGGGCTCGGCGCGCGAGGCGCAGGATCTGGTCGGTCAGCAGCAGCTGGGCGAGCAGACCGATGACGAGGCTCAGCCCCAACAGCACCAGGCCATAGACCCACTTCCAGGCGTCGAGGCCCAGCACGGACTTGGGCCACGAGGCGGGGATGCGGTGCTGGATCTGGCCCGACAGCCCCGAGAAGGTCTCCTCGTAGAGCTGATCGGTGGCGCCCACGATGTCGCGCGAGAAGACCCAGCGCCCGTCGCGCTTGACCAGCGCGAGCAGGGGGAAGCTGGGCAGGGGCTCGGCGCGGTGGAGGCCGTCGGCGTTGGCGTAGTCGGGGTCGAGCGACATGCCGGTGACCGGCACATACAGGCCCTTCGCGTCGAGCACCTCTTTGAGGCGGACGGCCAGGCGGGGGCCCTCGTCGGCGCGCTCGGGCGGCAAGCCGAGGCAGGTCGCGGCCTGCTTGGGGTCGTACTGGTCGGGCTGCAGCCAGTCGAGCAGCGACCGGGCGGCGTCCTGGGGGTTGTCGCAGGACGCTGGGG
>JBDQIL010000510.1:0-4351 GCA_040264415.1 Myxococcota bacterium | reverse complement strand
GACGACAAGGCCGAGCTCGGGTTCTGGCACGGACCATTCGCTGTCCTGGCGAACTCGCAGAGCTTCACCCGGCCCGCTGACTCGCGCGGGAGTTGCCTTCATGAAGAGCTCGGGGCGATCGGCCGTGGCCCTGCACAGCTCCACCGCCTGCCGCGTGAGCGAGCGCCACCGAGCCCCCGCCGCCCCGGGCTGGGTGCGGAAGGTGTTGGTGGTGAGCACCGTGGCGCCGGCCTGTCGGTAGGCGCGGTGCAGCGCGGCGACCTGGTCGGGCGCGTCGAGCAGGGCCTGGGCGCTCCAGAGGGGCGCAGGCGTGGCCACCCCCCTGGCGGCGAGGGCCGTACCCATCGGACCATCGAGCAGGGTGACCATGCCGACGGTCTATCCCCGCGCCGTGCGGGTGGCGCGGGGGCACCGTCGCGCTACCCTGGCCTCACCCGCGGAGGCCCCATGGTTCGCAGCCTGCTCAAGATCCCCTTCTCCCTGCTCCGCGACGCCGTTCGCTCGGTCACCGGCGGAGGCGCGAAGCCCCCTCCCCCCCCACGCCCAGCCGATCAGTGGGAGATGCGGGCGGCCCAGGGGCGGACCGCCGCGGCGCCCGCGCCGGCGCCCGACGACGACCGGGGACACAGCCACGACCACGGCCACAGCCACGGGCACAGCCACGACCACGCGAGCGACCCCGCCCCGGCTGGGCCGCCCGTCCGCGTGACCGCCGAGGGCACGCCCAACCCCAGCGCCATGAAGTTCACGGTCAACCGGACCGTGCGTGAGGCGGGCAGCCTGTCGCTCAACAGCGCCGCCGAGGCCAAGGGAGACGCCCTGGGCGCGGCCCTCTTCGCGGTCGAAGGTGTGCGATCGATCTTCGCGGTCAACGACTTCGTGACGGTCACCCGGGAGGCCGAAGCCGACTGGTCGGCGCTGGCCCCCGCGGTCGAGGCTGCGCTCACCCAGCACTTCAGCGCCTGACCCGGGCAGGCGGCACCTCGAGCCGCTGGCAGCGAGCGTGGGGTGTGCCGCCGCTCAGGTCGAGGAAGCCGACGCTGACCGGCAGCGAGAAGCGACGCGGGCCCGCGCTCCCGGGGTTGACGACCAGCCGCCCGTCGATGCGTTCGACGCCGGGCCGGTGGGAGTGCCCGCACACCACCACGTCGGCCGCAGTGTTCGGTGGCAAGGTCGCGTGGTCGTGCAGCAGGTGCACCCGAACGGCGCCCAGCTCGAGGTCGAGGTGGTCGGGGAGCGCTTCGGCCCCCGGCCAGCGGTCGACGTTGCCACGGACCGCGTGCAGCGGCGCCACCTGGGCCAGCGCGGTGAGCACAGCGGGATCGCCCACGTCACCAGCGTGGAGCAGGAGGTCGCAGCCCCGCAGCGCGGCGAGCGCTTCGGGCCGGAGCAGCCCGTGGGTGTCGCTGATCAGCCCGACCCGCATGGAGCCCCCGCGGACATCGAAGGCCCCGCCCCGGTCAGGCGATGATGTTGAACAGGCTCTGCTGGGTCTCTTGGGCCGTGTTCACCACCGCAGCGTTCGCGGTGTAGATCAGGCCGGCCGAGCTCGAGTCGATCAAGCCGTCTTCGATGGAGTTCTCGGAGCGCACCCGCGCGGCGACGTCGGACAGCGCCACCGTGTCGGCGGTCGAGTTCGACGCGCCCCCATTGATGGCCTCGATCGTGCCTTGCACGACCTGCCCCGCAGCCGCGCCCAGATCGCTCGAGGCTCGGTTGAGGCCGGTCATGGCCGCTTCGAGCGCGGTCGAGCCGGCGATGGAGAGGTTGGACATGGGGTTGCTCCGGAGTCACCGAACGGTAGCATCGACGAAGGCGCCGATCAAGCCGACACTTCCGACGAGGGGGCGTCGGCGGAGGGCCCGGGCGGCAGCTCCAGGCGCACCGCCAGCCCCCCATCGGGCCGGTTGCGGGCGGTGATGTGCCCGCCGTGCGCCTCGGCGATCTGCCGGCACAACATCAGCCCGAGGCCCAGGCCCCCGGTGCGGCGGCTGCGGCTGGTCTCTTCCCGAAAGAAGGGATCGAACAGTCGATCGAGCGACTCGGCGGCCACCCCGGGCCCGCGGTCGGACACCTCCATCCAGGAGGCACCCTGCTCGACCCCACCCGACATCGACACCGCCGCATCGGCGGGTGTGTACCGGGCCACGTTGCTCAACAGGTTGGCGAGCACCCGCCGCAGCCGCTTGCGGTCGGCCCACGCGCGCGCCCCCGGCGCGACCTCGACGGTGACGGGGCGTGACCCCAGGTCGGCGGCGCCGAGAGCGTCGTAGAAGAGCTCGTCGAGATCGACCGGGCTGCGCTGCAGCGCCAGCACCCCCTGGTCGAGCCGCGCCGACTCGAGCAGCTCCTCCACCAGCCCATCAACCGACGCGATGTCGCGCTCGAGCGCGTCGATCCGCGCCGGGTCGGCGCCCTCTTCGCGCAGCAGCTCGGTGTGCAGGCGCATGCGGGTGAGGGGCGTGCGGAGCTCATGGCTGACCGCCGCCATCAGGTCGCGTTGCCCCTGCACCAGCCCCTCGACGCGGTCGACCATGCGGTTGAAGGTGTGGCCCATGCGCCCGGCAGCGTCGGCTCCGGTGGGCGCCCGGTGGGTCAGATCGCCGTCGGCCACGCGGGCCATCGCGTCGCTCGCGACCTCGAGCGGACGCAGCATCCACTGCACGACCACCACGCCCGCGGCCAGCACCATCAGCCCGAGCAGGCCGAGCCCGATGGCGATCCGGCGGCGGGGCGCGTCGAGGTCGGCGGGGAAGAGCAGCACCATCCAGCCCTGCCGACCCCGTGGCCCCGCGACCGACACCGCGATGGGGGAGCCCGGTCCGCGCATCACGATCACGTCGCGGCCGCGCAGCTCGAGGCTGCGCGTGCTGTGGCGGATGTGGGGCGGCGGCGTGGGGGCGAAGTGGCCCCGCACCCCGAGCTGCCGCTGCAGCTCGACGAAGCGCTCGCGCGGCACGTCGGCGGCCTCCACCTGCTCTGCGATGTGGACCGCCACCTCGACCCGCTCCTGCTCGAGCTTGGCGATGAGGGGCTGGAGCACGCCGCCGGTGGTCATGGTCCACACGGCGAGCAAGGTCATGGCCAGCAGGCCGACCAGCAGGCCGAAGACGCGGGTGCGGAGGGTCACGGGCCGGCGCTCAAGCGGGGTCGCGCGGGACGAGGTAGCCCACGCCCCGCACGGTCTTGATCCGCGTGGGCTTGCGCGGGTCGTCGCCCAGCTTGCGGCGCAGATGGCTGACGTGCACGTCGACGGAGCGCTCGAAGGAGGCGTACTCCTCGCCGCGGGCCAGCTCCATCAAGCGCTCTCTCGGAATGACCCGCCCCGCTGAGGAGACGAGAACACGGAGCAGGTCGAATTCCGTCGTGGTCAGGTCGAGGCTTCGACCGTCCACGCTGGCCTCTCGGCGAGCCGGGTCGACCCGGACGCCGGAGGCGATGAGGGCCGTATCGGCCTCGGGGGTGGCCGCCGCGCGCCGCAGGACGGACTTGATGCGCGCGAGCAGCTCACGGGGGTTGAAGGGCTTGGACAGGTAGTCGTCGGCGCCGAGCTCGAGGCCGACGATGCGGTCCATGTCGTCGCCTCGGGCGGTGAGCATGATGACCGGCAGGGCGCTGTCTCGGCGCAGCTCGCGCAGCACCTCGAAGCCGTCCATGCCGGGCATCATCACGTCGAGCACGACGAGGTCGATGCCGGCCCCGCGGAGCCGGGCGAGGCCTTCGGCCCCCCCCTGCGCGGTCTCGACCTGGAAGCCGCGCCCGCCCAGATACTCTGCGAGCAGAGCGGCGAGCTCGGGATCGTCGTCGATGACCAGCAGGGTCTGCACGGAGGCTCCCAGGGCTCAGCGGGCGTCGCGGTCGGGGCGGCTGCGGGCGTCGCGACCCCGGGCGCCGCGGGGGCCCCGCTCGGACATCTCCGCCTCATGCTCTTCGATGACCTCGACCAGCTCCACCTTCTGCTCTGGGGTGAGGCTGTCGTAGACGTCGAGGATGCGGTCGAGCACCTGGTGGCTGAGCGCGAGCCGCTCGGCGGCGCGGGTGTCGATGTCGGCGTGCACCGCTGCGCGGTCGATCTCGCCCGAGCGCAGGGCCTCCAGCCAGCCGTCCTTGTCGGCCTGGCGCTCGTCGCGGTGCCCGCGCATCTCTCCCTTCAGGTCGTCGCGGATCGACTCAAGGGCGGCCTGCTGATCGGCCGTGAGGTCGAGCTGCGACATGGCGCGGGCCAGGCCGGCGCCCGGCATCTTGGGGCCGCGGTGATGGGTGCGGCCCTCCATGTCTGGCGGCCCCGGGGGGCCCGCGAGGGCGTCGGTCGCGAAGGAGGAGGTGACGCCGAGGCCGAGCAGGCCGACCG
>JBDQIL010000509.1:0-4353 GCA_040264415.1 Myxococcota bacterium | reverse complement strand
TCGTTGTTGACGTCGCCGGCGCCATTGACCGCGTAGCCGCACCAGTCGTGGGCCGAATCACCGTTGAACGAGTGCAGCACGCTGCCGGTGCGGCCGGAGAACACCTTGATGTTGCCGGAGTCCGTGCCGTTCGAGTCGGCGCCGTGCGACCCGGCCACCAGGTCGTCGAAGCCGTCGCCGTCGACGTCGCCCGGTCCGGCGACGCCCGCGCCCATCCAGTTGTAGGCGCGCTCTCCCGCCCACTCGTGGTCGGCGGTCGCCTCGAGGTCGAGGGCGCCGCTCAGGGTCGTGTTGGAGCCCAGGAGGAGGAAGACGCTGCCGGCTGCGGTGCCGTTGCTGTTGGACCGTCGGGAGGCGATCACCACGTCGCCGAGGCCGTCTCCGTTGATGTCACCCACGTCGCCCATGGTGATGGCGGTCTCGGAGGCGGCGTCGGGCCCCTGCAGGACCGCGTCGGCGTCGCTCAGGCTCAGGCTGCCGGTGGAGAGCGGGCCGTAGAGCACGTAGGCGGCGCCCTCGCGAGACGTGCTGGTGGTGACCTGGCTGGCACCCACGAAGAGGTCGGGGACGCCGTCGTTGTTGAGGTCGGTCCGGCCCATCATGCTGATGCCAGCGTAGTCTTGGGGGCTGACGCCCGACAGGGCCAAGCCGGCGTCGGCCGCGTCGGCCGCGTCTACGGCGCAGCCGGTCTGGAGGCCGTCACAGTCGTTGTCGACGCCGTCGTTGCAGACCTCGATCTGGCCGGGGTTGACGTCGAAGTCGTCGTCGTCGCAGTCACCGCCGGCTTCGGCGAGGCCGGAGCCCACCTCACAGGCGAGGGTGGAGCCGGCGTCGAGGCCGTAGCCGTCGCCATCGACGTCGACGAACACCTCCAAGGCGTCTTCGGCTCCGGCGCCGTCTACGGTGCCGTCGCAGTCGTTGTCGAGCTCGTCGCAGACCTCGACCCCGCCGGGGAAGGCGAGCTCGCTGGTGTCGTTGCAGTCGTCTGCGTTGTCGGCGTAGCCGAAGGGCGGGTCGCAGGAGTTGATGGAGTAGGCGGGGTCGCCGAAGCCGTCCTGATCGCCGTCGAAGTACCAGGTGAAGGCGACCGTCGGGTCGGCGTCCACGTCGATGTCGCCATCGCAGTCGTTGTCGATGCCGTCGCAGACCTCGGGCGCGTCGGGCGAGATGACCGCGTTGGTGTCATCGCAGTCGTCGCAGGCCGCCACCCCGTCGCCGTCGGCGTCTTCGTAGCCCACCGAGCCGTCGCAGTTGTAGTCGTTCGGGTCTGCGCAGAACTCGGGCGCGCCGGGCTGGAAGGCCACGTCGCCGTCGTTGCAGTCTTCGTCGTTGTCTACGTAGCCGTCGGGCTGGGAGCAGGCGTCGGTGGTGGCGTCGGCGTTGCCGAAGCCGTCTTCGTCTGCGTCGAGGTACCAGGTGTCGGCGACACCCTCATCGACGTCGCCGTCGCAGTCGTTGTCGACGCCGTCACAGAGCTCGGTGGCGCCCGGGTTGATGGCGTCGGAGTCGTCGTCACAGTCTTCGGACGCGGGGTATCCGTCGCCGTCGGCGTCTTTGCCGGAGCAGGCGAAGGTGGCGGGGGCCAGCAGAAGGAGGAGCGAGCGATGCATCGGGGTCTCCGGGGCGCGTTCGGGGCGTTTGAGCGGCGATTGCCGCCGAGCGCAGCTTCAGGGTAGCCACGGACGGCGGTGCCGAGGGTCAAGAACTGTCAGAGGGTCCCGTGACCGCGACGGGTGGCTATCGTCGGTGGTGAAGGCTGGCGACACGGGCCCGCTGGGCGCTTCGTACGCGCGGTGGCCCCGCGGGGATCACCGGCCTCGTTCATTCGACGAGCCGCGCCGACAGGAAGCCGAGCACCCGGTCGAGGGCCGCCCGGGTGGGGTGTCCGTCTTCGTCCACCAGATCGCGGGTGAGCACGCTGTGGCTGTCCCACCGCAGCCCGTGCGGGTTGCCGGGCCCCGAGGGGATCTCGATGGCCTCGAAGCGCGCCCCGAGCGCCCCCCGAAGGGTGTCGAAGCGCGCCGCAGGGCAGAGCAGGTCGTGGGTGAAGCGCAGCCCCAGCACGTCGATCTGGTCGGCCTCACAGCGTTCAGCGAGGGCCTCGAGCTCGCCGGGGTGGAGGTGCGGGTCGGCGCGGTGGGCCCCGGTGAGGCCGAAGGGCAGCGACGGTTGGCTCAGGATCGGCGCCACCACGGGACCATCGAGGACGAGCGCGAGGGCGAAGTTGCCGGTGAGGCACATGCCGATGGCGCCCACGCCGGGGCCCCCGACGTCGGCGTGAAGCGCGGTGGCCAGCGCGCGCAGGGCGTCGGTGATGGGGCTGCGACGGCCCGCGCGCAGCACCGTGAACTCCCGTGAGATGCAGGCCCGCGCCAAGGCCCGCGCTGTGGGCACGGCCTCGTAGCCCCCCCCCACCACGCCGAAGAGCTGGGGCAGCTCGACCGTGAAGCCGGCCGCCACGAGCCGCCGGGCGAAGGCGAGCACCGCAGCGGTGATGCCCGGGACCTCGTGGATCACCAGCACGCCGGGGCCCGACCCTGCGCGGTGCACCGGCCATGACGCGCCGCCGTGGGTGAAGGTGCGCGTCGTGAAGCCCGCGAGCGGGCTTTGGCCGGGTGCGGTCATCGGTAGACTCCGAGCGGGCGCAGGACCTCGAGCACGGCCTCGAGGCCCGCGACGATGGGCTCGGCGCGGTCGGCCCCGGGCAGGATGCGAACCTCGAAGGTGGGCTTCCCGGGCACGTCGTGCACAACCCCCCGCAGGTTGAAGTCCATGTATTTGGTCAGCCCGAGGGTCCGCAGGCGCGCGCGGGCCTCGCCCCAGGGCAGCGACGCAAAGCCCGGGGCGTCGACCATCTGCAGCAGCGGCGGGGGAAACGGGGAGAGGCGGCGGCACCGCCGGTTGGTGCCCAAGGTCGCGCGCAGCTGCGCCTGGGACCGGTGGAGGGCGCCCACCGTCCGCGCGAACGTGGCGGCGTCGCGGAGCGGCGCGGCGTCGAGGTGCAGGTGCACCGCGGCCTCTCCGGGGATGAAGAAGCCGAGCTGGCGCGCGGGGGCGAGCAGGGCCTCTAGGGCGGCGCAGAGCTGCGCCCTGGGCAGCGGCCCGAGCGGCGGCGTGACCACCTCGCAGGCCCGCTCTCGCTCGCCGGGCAGCGGCGCGGCCAGCGCGATGGGCATGCCGTCGGGGTCGCGCACGCGCCGGAGCCCGCCCGGCAATCGCTCCACCTCGACGCCGAAGAGGGCGGCGAGCGGCGCCAGGGCGCCGTCTGGGCCGGCGTCGGCCCGGCCGTGGCGGCGCACCAGGTGGAGCAGCCGGCGGTCGTCGCCCACCACCCGCCACCAGCCGGGTCGGGGGATCGCCTGGCGGTCCAGATCGTCTTGCAGGGTGAGATCGTCCACCAGACGGGCGATCGGCCGTCCCGCCGCGTCAGAGACCGCGAAGCCGAGCGTGAGGTTCTCGAACACGGGCGTGCCTGGCACGAGGCTGGGCTCGGAGTCGGCGTGCAGGAGCGGCTCGATGCGGCCCCCAGGCGGCACCAGCGCCGCGGCGAGATCGCGGCGCGTAGACCCCGGGGGCGCCATCAGCTCGACCTCGACGCCGACCCGCGGCAGGGTCATCCGCCGCGCTTCTGGCGCAGATCGGCCCGCACCTGCTGCTCGATGCCCCAGAGATACTTCGACGCCAAGGTGGCCTTCGCCTCTTGCACGGGGAGGTCCCAAGCGGCCGCGATGGCCTCGGCGTCGTCGTAGGTGAACGACGTGTCGACCCAGGTGCAGCGCGCTTCGGGGTGGGCCTGGGCGTGCTGCCGGGCGCCGCCCATGGCCTCTTCGAAGAGGTCCCAGTTCTGGTTGAGGGCCTTGTGCCCCAGCGCGACCTTGGCCTGCGACACGGTGCTGCCCCACGCGGCCGCCAGCATCTTCGCGTGGCAGTAGTCGATGCGCTCGGTGTCGAAGAACGCGCGGAGCGCCGCCTCGTCGGGGTCGAGGGCTGCGGGTGTGGCCGTCCGAGCCTGTCGGAGCAGCTGGTCGATGTTGGCGTAGCTGCCCCAGTGGACCTTCTGGAGGATGGTGGCCTTGGCCTCGGCCGCCGAGGTCTGCCAGGCCCCCGCGAGGGCCGCCGCGTCGTCGTAGACGTAGCCGGACTCGGGGAAGGTGCAGGCCCGCCCCACGCCCCTCCGGGCGGCCTCGCGGGCGGCCTCGAGCTCACCGTCGAGGGTGCTCTTCTGGCCGGCGGCCAGCTTCACGCCGCCCGCGGCCTTGGCGTCATCGGCTGGCATCGACCAGGCTGCGCCGAGCAGCACGGCGTCGCAGTAGCGGTAGCCGGCCTGGATGAACGCGAGGGCGGGCTGTGGGG
>JBDQIL010000508.1:0-4385 GCA_040264415.1 Myxococcota bacterium | reverse complement strand
CATGGGGGGGGGCTACGTCAACACCGAGCTGCGCGAGGTCGACGAGCCGCGCATCTGGGCCTGCACCGACGCCCTCATGTACGACGACGGTGAGGGCCCGCTCTGGGCCTGGATCGAGCACCAGCAGGGGGGCCCCGACCGCCGGCACCGCACGCTCGTCCCCAGCGGGCGCCTCGAGCACGCGGCCCCGCGCCCGCAGACCACGCCCGTGGCCTGGTACGGCGACCTGCCGCTCGACCGCTACCTCCAGGTGCTCGACACGCTCAACCCGGCGCACCGCCTGTGGTCGGACGGCCGCTGGAACAAGGCCACGCTGGCCCACGGCTGCTACTGGAAGCGCTGCGCCTTCTGCGACGTCCACCTCGACTACGTGGCGCGGTATGCCCCCGCCGACGTCACGCGGCTGGTGGACGCCATGCAAGCGGTGGCCGAAGAGACCGGCGAGGCCGGCTTTCACCTGGTGGACGAGGCCGCGCCCCCGCGCCTGCTGCGGGCCCTGGCCCTCGAGCTGCTCCGCCGCGACCTCCACCTGGTGTGGTGGGGGAACATCCGCTTCGAGGCCGCCTTCACGCCCGATCTATGTCGCCTGCTGGCGGCCGCGGGCATGGTGGGGGTCACCGGCGGCCTCGAGGTCGCCTCCGACCGGCTGCTGAAGGCGATGGACAAGGGCGTGACGGTGGAGCAGGCGGCGCGGGCCTGCGCCGCGCTCACCGACGCCGGCGTGATGGTGCACGCCTACCTCATGTACGGCTTCCCCAGCGAGAGCACCCAAGAGACGGTGGACAGCGCCGAGGTGGTGCGGCAGCTCTTCGCCAACGGGGTGCTCGACAGCGCCTTCTGGCACCGCTTCGTGCTCACCCGCCACAGCCGGGTCTACGCCGAGCCCGCTCGCTACGGGGTCACCTTCGACGACCCGCCCGGCGTCTTCGCGCAGAACGACCTCGAACACACCGACCGACAGGGAGCCGACCCCGACGCCTTCGACGTGCCCTTGGCGACCAGCCTCGCCGCCTGGATGCGGGGGGAGGACCTCGATCGCCCCGTGGGGCGCTGGTTCGCCCGCCGGGGCGTTCACACCACCGAGCGCCCCGACCGCATCGTCCGGGCCCTCGACGCGGGCTGGCCCGAGCCTGGGCCCACGGCGCGCCTCGTGTGGCTCGGCGACCACCCGCTCGAGACCGACGACGGGCTGGCCCTCTTTCGCTCCGACGGCGAGCTCTTCGAGGCCGAAGCGCCCCCCGAGCAGATCGCGTGGATCACCGACCTGCTCGCGCGCTGCGCGCCCGACGCGCCCCCCGTGCAGGTGGCCGAGGCCCGCGCCGGCTGCGCAGACTGGGCCGGCTGGTGGCCCCTCCTCCGCGAAGCCGGCATGGTCGCGGTATAGGCCCCCTCCCCCGCCCCCCGGGCTCCGATGTCGCTCCGAGATCAGCTGCTGAAGGCCGGCCTTGCCAACAAGAAGAAGGTGGCCAAGACCAACCGCGACCTCAAGAAGGGTCGAAAGAAGGACCAGGCGCAGCGCGACTCGAAGGCAGAGCGCCGAAAGCGCCAGGCCGCCGCCGCCAAGGCCGCCGACGAGGCGCGTCGCCTCCAGCTGCGCGAGGAGCGCGCGCGGGTGCTCGCCATCCGCGAGGCCCAGGCCCAGGCGCGCCGCGTGCGCAAGCTCGTGCGCAGCTACGCGCTCCCCGACCGCGAGGGCCCCGTGTCGTTCTGGCACCGTGCGCCGGACGGCCGCACCTTGCTGCGGCTGCGGGTGCCCGAGTCGTGGGCGCTCGACCTGCGGGCCGGGCGGCTGGCGGTGGCCTGGGCGGGCCCCACCCCCGCGATCTACGAGATCTGTGTGGTGCCAGACTACGCGGCCGAGCGCATTCGGGAGCACGAGCCGCGCCGGGTGCTCTTCTTCAACGCCGAGCCCCCCGCCGAAGACGACCCCGCCGAGCAGCTCTACGGGGCCTTCGGTGAGGCCGACCGGCCCGACATCCCAGAGTCGCAGGGCACGCCCGTGCGCGCCGGGGCCCTGCTGCCGCTGCGCTGATCAGGCCAGCTGAACCGCGGCCGGGTTGGGGACCGCCAAGCGCTCCATGCGCCGGGTGACCACCGGCAGGCGCGCCGCGTGAAAGGCCGCGCCAGCGAGCCGCCGGGCGCTGTGGCGGCCGGGCGCGCGGGCCAGCTCGCGGAGCGCGCGGGCGGCGGTGGCCGACGACAGGGTGGAGCGGAGCACGTCGCGGGCCGCCGCATAGAAGGCCTGACTGTAGGGCGCCTCGAACAGCGGGCGGTTGTCCATGCTCACCGCCCACGACCGGTCGGTCATGGTGCTGGCGACCCGGTCGTGGAAGGTGGTGCCCGGCAGCGGGTAGCTGACGCTCACGCCGATGGCGTCGGGCTGGACCTCGCGCACCAGCTCGACGGTCTGGCGCACGTGGTCGAGCGACTCACCCGGGTAGCCGAGCTGCAGGAAGAAGCCCACCCGCACGCCATGACGCCGCAGCAACCGCGCCGACCGCCGGATGTCGTCCACCGTGCAGTCCTTGTCCATCGCGGTCAGCACGGCGTCATCGCCGCTCTCGGCCCCCAGCCACACCTCGTCGCACCCCGACGCGGCGAGGTCGGCCACATAGGCGTCGTCTCGCAGCAGATCCGCGCGACTCAAGCAGCGGAAGGGCAGTGGCTCGCCCAGCCGGCGCTCGACCGCCCGCCGGAAGTCCCGCAGCCAGTCCACGCGAAGCGCGAAGATGTCATCGGTGAACCAGATGCGGTCGGGCCCCGCGGTGCGGCGCAGCCAGGCCAGCTCTGCGACGACGTCGTCGGCCGGGCGCACGGCGTAGCTGCGGCCCCAGGTGGGCTTGGCGCACCAGTTGCAGCGGTAGGGGCAGCCGCGGGCGGTCCAGACGTTGAGCTCCCAGTGGCCGTGTCGCGCGCGCCACCGGCGGGCGTAGCCGGCGAGGTCGGCGAGGTCCCACGCGGGGCGCGGCAGCGCGCCCACCGCCTCGGCGTTGGCCCGGCGGCCCCCGGCCCCCTGGAGCCCATGCACGCCCTCGAGCACCTCGGCGCCACCCGCCCAGGCGGCGGCCACGGTCACCGGGTCGCCCACGACGGCGCTGTCGGCCCCCGCTGCGAGGTACTCGTCGGGGTGGTCGGAGACATCGGGGCCGCTGACGAGCACGGGCAGCCCGCGCGCGCGAGCGGCCTGCGCCATCGCCTGGTGGGCCTCGCGCACCCGCCCCAGGCACTGCTTGACCTGCACCGAGTGGTCGTCGGCCACCAGCAGGACGCGGTCGAGCGAGCCCGCGCGGTCGAGCGTGGCGCCGAAGCCCGTCTCGTCGGCGTCGAACATGGGGTCGTGCCACCGGACGGTGTGGCCGGCGTCGCGCAGCGCCGCGGCCACCACCAGGGTCGCGATGGGGGGATAGGGCCGCCCGAGCGCCGCCTCTCGGGGATCGAGAGCCAGGTGGTAGGGGTGCGAGAGCAGGACGTCGGCCATGCCCGAAGCCTATCTCGGCGTCGGGGCGCCTTGTGGACTCCGCCCGGACAGGTCACGCTGGAGGCATGCCGCGCGTCGCCATCCCCTGCTCCCTCCTCGCCCTGGCCGCCTGCCAGAGCGACGCCCGGCTCGCGACCCTGCGGCCCGCGCCCGATGCGCCCCCTGAGGCCCCGGCCGAGGTCGGCACCGGCACGGTGAGCATGTCCCCCGAGCCAGCCGACGACTCCGGGTCGGGAGACTCCGGGTCGGGAGACTCCGGCACCCCCGAGCCCGCCCCGCAGTGCCTCACCTGGGAGTCAGCGACCCTCTTCGACGCAGGCTACACCGGCGACTTCGTCGAGCTGTGGGACGGCGCTCTGGTCCTGGTCGCGCGTGAGGGCGTCACCGCCTACAGCGCGCTCGAGGGCGAGGAGGCGCTCGATTACCGCGACGACCACGCGCTCGTGCTGCGGTCGAGCCACGACGGCGACACCGGCAGCACTGCCATCGTGACCACCCCCCTCTGGGACATCCCGGAAGACGGCGACCCCCAGCTCTGGTGGTGGCAGCTCTCCGAGGTCGATGGCGACGGGATCGAGCTCTACGCAGACCTCATCGACGAGGCGGGCACCATCGTCGCGAGCCTCGATCTGCCCGTGGAGACCGGGGGCTACCTGCCGGGTCTGCAGCCCTCGCACGCTCCGATCGACGGCTTCGACGAGATCGTCGAGGGGCCCGGCCAGGTGGGCGAGCTAGTGCTTCAGTCCAGCGATCTCAGCCCCTTCTCCGGGCAGCGCCTGCGGCTCCGGCTCTACCAGCACACCCGCGTTGAGAACAACGGCTTCTTCACGCTCTTCGACGACCTCTGCCTCGGCGCGGGGGGGGCCACGGCCGACCTCTCCTGGGGCCCCCCCGACCCGACCCACTG
>JBDQIL010000507.1:0-4414 GCA_040264415.1 Myxococcota bacterium | reverse complement strand
TGAGGGCGTGCTGGAGGCGCTCACTCACTGGGGCCTCTCGCCAGGCGAGGTCTTCGGTGCGCTTCAGGCCGGTGCCCTTGGCCCCCTGCGCCACCTCGAGCAGGCGCTCGGTGGCGTCGGGGCGACGGTTGAGCACCACGTCCTCCACCCGCTCGCGCAGCACCGGGTCGAGGTCGTCGTAGACGGCGAGCTGGCCAGCGTTGACGATGCCCATGTCCATGCCGGCCTGGATCGCGTGGTACAGAAACACGCTGTGGATGGCCTCGCGCACGGGGTTGTTGCCGCGGAACGAGAAGCTCACGTTCGACACGCCGCCCGAGATCTTGGCGTAGGGCAGCGCGGCCTTGATGCGGCGGGTGGCCTCGATGAAGGCGACCCCGTAGTCGGCGTGCTCCTCGATGCCGGTGGCGATGGCGAAGATGTTGGGGTCGAAGATGATGTCTTCGGGGGGGAAGCCGACCTGCTCGGTGAGCAGCTGGTAGGCGCGGGCGCAGATGTCGACCTTGCGCTCGACGGTGTCGGCCTGCCCCTGCTCGTCGAAGGCCATGACGATGACGGCGGCGCCGTAGCGCCGGACCAGCCGGGCCTGCTCGAGGAACGGCCCCTCGCCCTCTTTGAGCGAGATGGAGTTCACCACGCCCTTGCCTTGGATGCGCTTCAGGCCGGCCTCGATGACCGACCACTTCGACGAGTCGAGCACGATGGGCACCCGCGCGATGTCGGGCTCGCCCGCGAGCAGGTTCAAGAAGCGGGCCATGGCGGCCTCGCTGTCGAGCATGCCCTCGTCCATGTTGATGTCGATGAGCTGGGCGCCGCTGTCGACCTGGCGCCGGCCCACCTGCAGTGCGGTGTCGTAGTCGCCCTCGCCGATGAGCTTGCGGAAGCGGGCCGACCCCGTGACGTTGGTGCGCTCGCCGATGTTGACGAACAGGCTGTCTTCGTGGCCGATGGTGACCGGCTCGAGGCCCGAGAGCCGGAGCCGAGGGGGCAGCTCGGGCACCTGCCGCGGCGGGAGCCCCTTCATGGCGGTGGCGATGGCCTCGATGTGGGACGGGGTCGAGCCGCAGCAGCCGCCCACGATGTTGAGCAGCCCGCTCTCGGCCCACTCGCGGAGCATGGCGGCCATGTCTGCGGGGCTGTCGTCGTACTCGCCCATCTCATTGGGCAGCCCGGCGTTGGGCCACGCCGCCACCCGCGTCTCGGCCACCCGGTCGAGGTCGGCGACGTACTGGCGCAGCTGCTTCGCCCCCAGGGCGCAGTTCAGCCCGATGGAGAGCGGGCGGGCGTGCATGAGGCTGGTGGCGAAGGCCTCGGTGGTCTGGCCGGACAGGGTGCGGCCGCTGGCGTCGGTGATGGTGCCAGAGATCATGATGGGCACCACGATCCCGTCGCGCTCGAACATCCGGTCGATCGCGAAGAGCGCGGCCTTGGCGTTGAGCGTGTCGAAGATGGTCTCGACCAGGAGGACGTCGGCGCCCCCGTCGAGCAGCCCGCGGGCCGCCTCGTCGTAGGCCTCGACCAGCTGATCGAAGCTCACGTTGCGGTAGCCGGGGTCGCTCACGTCGGGCGAGATGCTGGCGGTCTTGCTGGTGGGGCCCAGCACGCCCGCCACCCACCGGGCCACGCCGGTCTCGTCCATCACCCGGTCGGCCGCCCGCCGGGCCACCTGGGCGGCCGCGGCGTTGATCTCGAAGCAGATGTGCTCGAGCCCGTAGTCGTCCATGGCGACCGACGTGGCGTTGAAGGTGTTGGTCTCGATGAGGTGTGCCCCGGCCTGCAGGTAGCTTCGGTGGAGCTTCTCGATGAGGTCGGGCTGGGTGATGCTCAGCAGGTCGTTGGCGCCCTGCAGATCGTGGCCGTGGTCGCGGAAGCGGTGGCCCCGGAACGCCGCCTCGTCGAGCCGCTCACGCTGGATCAGGGTGCCCATGGCGCCGTCGACCACGATGATCTGTCGGTCGAGGGCGTCATGGAGGGCGGCGATGCGGTCTTCGCGATGCATGGGGGCTCCGGCGTGCGGGCGGGGGCGCATGCTAGCCCACGCGACCGCGGGTCGCCCGCACCGACGCGTTAGAAGCGCGCCATGACGGATCTCACCCGCGAGCACGCCGCCTTCATGGCGGAGGCCCTGGCCGAGGGGCGCAAGGCGCTGCCGGCCTGCCGGCCCAACCCGCCGGTCGGGTGTGTGCTCGTGCGCGGCGGGGTCATCGTGGCCCGGGGCCACACCCAGCCGCCCTACCAGCCCCACGCCGAACCCATGGCGCTGGCGCAGCTCTCCGGCGATCTGGCCGACGTGGTGGCCTACGTCACCCTCGAGCCCTGCTCGTTTCACAACCGCACCCCCTCGTGCGCCCGCGAGCTCATCCGACGCAACGTGGGGCGGGTGGTGGTGGCCCTGCGCGACCCCCACCCCAAGAACCGCGGCCGCGGCATCGAGCTGCTCGTCGAGGCGGGCATCGACGTGGTGGAGGGCGTGCTCGCCGACGAGGCGCGCGCCGACCTCGCGCGGTGGGTCTGGCAGCCCGGCGAGCCGGTCACCGCGAAGGTGGGCGAGTAGGTGGGCAAGCGGTCCGCCAAGATCCCGCGCACGCGCGCGCTCACGGCGCTCGACCGCGCGGGCGTGGCCTACACGGTGCACCCCTACGACTACGTGCCCCGGGGCGGGGCCAAGGCGTCGTCGGCGGCGCTGGGGGCGCCCCTCCACCAGGTGATCAAGACCCTGGTCTTCGAAGACGACGCGGGCGCGCCCTTCTTCATCTGCCAGCACGGCGACCGCGAGGTGAGCGCCAAGGCGCTGGCCCGGGCCCTGGGGCGCAAGGCGGTGCGCCCCTGTGACCCCGCCGTGGCCGAGCGGCACACCGGCTACCGGGTGGGCGGCACGTCGCCCTTCGGCGCCCGCAAGGCGCTGCCGCTCTTCGTCGAGGCGTCCATCCTCACGCTCGACCGAATCTGGATCAACGGCGGCGGGCGTGGACTGCTCGTGAGCATCGAACCTGCGGTGCTCACAGATGTATTCAAGGCGGTGGCGGTGCTGGCGGCACGGGCGTCTTAGCCGCCGGCCTGCGGGGCGGGCGCGGGCCACGGCCTCACGGGCAGGCCGAGGTCGGCGCGCAGGGTCTCTTGCCCGTTGTCGTGCTGGCGCCAGTAGGGGCCGCGCATCGAGCCGGTGAGCTGGGCCTCCTCGCCGGTGGAGCGCGACCAGCCGATCAGCCGGTTCGGGGCGTCGACCTCCACCTGGAAGCGGGCCCACGTCGCCCCCGCGCGCACCTCGACCGGGCGCACGGTGAACGTGCCTGCGGGCACCGTGAGCGACGCGGGCTCCCCCACGGTGAGCGTGGCTGGCTGGGTGGAGAAGGGCGCGTGCGCCATGCGCAGGTCGAGCAGGCGCGGGGCGAGGGTGAGGGGTCGGTCGATGGGCAGCTCGCCCACGAGCCCCCGGGCCACGATGGGCAGGGCGTCGGCGAAGACGGTGCCCGCGTCGAGCGAGAGCTTGGCCTGCTGGTCGGCCTCGCCCTCGAAGTAGGAGTGCACCGTGCGTTCGGCGGTGTCGCCGCGAACCACGAGCTGGTCGTAGACGTGGCCGCACCACTCCTGCATCGACGCGCTGATCTTGGCGGGCCGCCCCAGGGGCAGGCGCCCGTCGAGCGGCACGAAGACGCTGGTCATGGCGTTGTAGTCGTAGATGCCGGTCTCGAAGTCGAGCGCGGTGTTGAGCTTGAGCACCGGGAAGGTGCCCGCCCCGCCCCGGTCGGACTTCACGCGGGCCGCGTCGTCGAAGTCTTCGGTGACGAAGATGAGCACGGCCTCGCCCCGCCGCAGCTCGCCGTAGCGGGGCTGGGTGAGCGTGTAGCCGTTGAGCTCAGCCTGCCCGTCGCCCCAGTGGTCCCAGAAGCCGGCGGGCAAGGCGGGGGCTGGGAGCGGGGCGGCGCTGCCAGCGGCGCAGCCCGCCGCGCAGACGACCATCAGCATCGAGAGGGGCCGGGGGCGCATGACGGGCTCCATGGTGCGGGGACACGGCGGGATCCCCTACCGCCGCCCTGGCGCTACACAAGGCCCGGCCGCGGGCGCCGCCGGGTGTGGGGGTGAGCCCTGGCCCGCTCAGTGGTGCTGCACGCACGCGGTCTCGCGGTCGGCCTCGGGGCCGAGCACCACCAGCCGCTGTCCGGGCACCTCGACCGACGCGACCGGAACCAGGCCCTCGAGGCGCGCCGCCTGGTTGGGGGGCAGGTGTTCGAGCGTTCGCCGCTGCCCGATGGCGGCGCCGATGGTTCCTTGGGGCTTGGGGGCCTCGGTGCGCCGCAGCTCGACGCAGGGGTGTTCGACCAGCAGCGGCAGCGCGAGCTGGTCCCAGTCGAGGTCGCCGGCCGTGGCGATGAAGGTGCGGCAGCGGCAGGCGTCTTCGGGCAGGGCCGCCGAC
>JBDQIL010000506.1:0-4414 GCA_040264415.1 Myxococcota bacterium | reverse complement strand
TCACCGCCAACGCGCGCGCGCTCCGCAGCACCCGCCTGCTGGCGGACGGCCCCGACGTGGGGGCGGCCGCGCAAGCCCTCGTGCGCGTGGACGAGTGGTCGATCGATTCGGTGCTCGATGGCGCGGCCGAGGCCGCGGCGCCGGCCCGGTCGGCGGTCGTCGGCCGCGCCGACCGGGCGGAGGCGGGGGCCTGCGCCACCCCGCGCGGGGCGCCCCTGCCGGCCTGCGCGCGGGGGCTCCTGCCCCTGAGCGTGGCGGCGGCCGGCGCGCTGGGGTCTCCGGCGCCCGCCGACCCCTATCAGGCGGGCGACCACCTCGTCGTCGCCCCCAGCGAGGGCCACACCGGGGTGGTGGTGGGGCGCGGGGTGCACCCGGCGGGCGCGGCGCCGGGCGCCCTCGTGGCCGCGTGGGCGGGCCCCGCCGACGGGCTCGAGGCCCGCGTGAAGGCCGCCCCGGAGGGCCTCACCCTCACCGTCGACGCCGCCGACTGGGGGCCGCTCTGCCACGGGCGGGTGCAGGCCGCGTCCGACGGCGCGCTGCTGGTCCAGACCCCCGCCGACTGCGCCGAGGGCGCGGGCGCGTGGAGCCTGATCACGGCAGAGGGGGCGACCCCGCTGACCCTGCCCGGCGGCGCCGACGGGGTGCTGCCAGTGGTCTTGGGCTGGGGCCCGGCCGCGCGGGTGCTCTGGCGCGATGGCGCGGGCCAGGCGTGGGTGGCCGCGCTGGACGTCGCGGGGGGCCTGGGTGAGGCGCGGCCGCTGGGCGCGTCCGCCGACCCCCTCCGCCTCCACCTGGGCCCCGACCGGCCGGGCGCGGTGTGGGTGCCCGCGGCGTCGCTCGACCGCTGGCCGGCCGCCCCCCTCGACGGCTGGACCGCGGGGGTGGCCGTGGGCGCAGACGCCGCGCTGCTGGCCGTCGTCCCGGGAGGCGACGCCGCGTGCGGGTGGCAGGTGGTGGCGTGGCCGGCAGACCGGCTGGCGGAGGGAGGGGCCGTGATCGCGTCGTCCGACGACCCCGCCTGCGCCGACCTCCCGGTGCCGCTCGGGGTGGGCGCCGTGGACGGCGTGGGCAGCGCGGTGGTGTCGGTCTCGGCCGACGGCGCGGTCTGGCTCACGCGGCTCGCCGAAGGGGCGGCCTGGCACCGGGCGGGCCCGTGGCTGGACGGGGCCGCCCCGCGCGCCCGCGCCTCGACCGGCGATCTCGACGGCGACGGACTCGACGACGTCGTGCTGGCCCACCTCGACGGCGCCCCGGCGTGGGCGCTGCGCAGCGACGGCGAGGGCGGCCTCACCGCGCTCACCACCGACCCCCGGGCGGGCCTGAACCTGGTCGGGCTGGCGGGCCCCGCGCCCGGCAGCCCGGCCCCCGCGCGGACCTGGGACGGCGCCCTGCCGCACCTGCAGCGGCGGGTGGTGCCGGTCGCCCCCTGATCGCCCGGCGTGCCGGCCCAGGGCTCTCCCCGCTCATCGGGCCGCGCCGGCGGTCCGCGCGCTGGCGGTCGTCGCTTCGGGCGCGCAGTGCGTCGAGCGACTCGGCTCAGTCGAGCGGGCCCGCCCGCCCGGCACCGTCCCAAAACAGGGTGACCACCAGCTCGGGCATCGCCGGCCAGGTGGGCCACGCCCCATCCGTCGCCCAGTGCTGCACGTAGGCCATCGTCAGTCCCCCCAAGAAGGCCAGGGCCAGCTTGTCGGCGGGCAGGTCGATTCGGAGCTCGCCCGCCGCCTGGCCCTGGGCGATCAGCGCCGCCACCTCGGCCAACAGCGGGGCCAAGGCCGCTTGGATCCGCTGGCGAATCTCGGGTCGCTCGGCGACCAGCTCGCGCACCAGCGTCTTCATGAAGGCCGGGTGGGCCTGCACCAACGCCACGTCCTCTTCGACGAGCGCCCGCAGCTGGGCGCGCACACCGCCCTCGACCGCGCGGGCGCGGAATCGGGCCACGGTCTCGTCGCTGCCCACGGTCAGCACCGCCTCAAAGAGCTCGTCTTTCGACGAGAAGTAGTTGTAGACCGTGCCCTTTGCGTAGCCTGCGTCGAGCGAGATGCGGTTGATGTTCGCCCCACCCAGCCCCTCTCTCGCGAAGTGTCGGGCGGCGCTGGTCAGCAGGTCTTGGCGCACTTTTGCGCGGGCTTCTTTGGTGATCCGGGCCATGACGGGACCCTATGCCGCGGACGCGCGCGATCGGCCGAAGAAGTCGACCAGCAGTGCAGCCACCCGGTGCGGCTGATCCTCCTGCAGGAAGTGGCCGCAGTCGGGAATGGCGGTCAGCTCGGCGTGGGGCACCGCCGCCTGGACGCGGGCCATCGTCTGGGCCACATCCGGCAGGATTCGGTCGGCCTCACCGTAGATGATGCGCACCGGGACGTCGATCTCGCTCAACGCCCGGGCGATGGTCTCGAAGCCCGCGGGGTGCAACCCGTGGACGGTCTTGAGCAACGCCGCCCGGGCCGCGTCGCCCTCGAAGGGCCGCTGGTAGAGGCGGGCCACGCCCTCGGTGATGCGGTCGCGGTCGTGCACCCCGAAGCGCATCGCCGCGCCGATGCCCTGCGGGCTGGTCATCCACCGGCGCACGCCGGGCAGGTGGGTCGCGGCGATGAAAGCCTGGACCGCCCACGACGGCTCCGGGAAGGCCAGCGTGTTCATCAACACCAGCTCGGAGACCCGGCTGAGGTGGCCCGCCGCCCAGTGCAGCCCGACCGGCCCGCCCAGATCGTGTACCACCAGCGCGACCCGGTCGAGGCCCAGGGCGTCGAGGAGGCCCGACAGGATCCGGTCGAAGAACCGGAAGCTGTACGAGGCGTCGAGCGGCTTGGCCGAGCCCCCGAAGCCCGGCAGATCGAGGGCGATGGCCCGGCGGGTCTCGCCCAGCGCCGGCAGCGCGTGCCGCCAGAGCTGGGCGTTGGTGGGCCAGCCGTGCAGCAGCAGGATGGCGTCGCCGAGGTCGGACCCAGACTCGAGGAGGTGCAGCCGCAGGCCGTCGGCGCGGCAGGTGCGGCTGTGAAGGGTGGCGGGCATGGGGGCGGCTCCGTTCCGTAATATGGGTGGGTGCCCACCCATAACATGGTGTCGGGCCGGTCGCGCAGTCGGGGCGTCGTCGCGCCGGGTCGAGGTTGCGCGGCTGCGTCGAATCTCCCCTACAAAGCTTGCACAAATCATGGGCATACCGTATTCAAAGCATGTCCAAACCGGAGGCGCCCATGGTCCCCTCGCTGCTGCTCCCCCTCGGCCTGCTGTCCGCGGGGCCCGTCGCTCTGGCCCACAAGCCCACCTTCTCCGAAGACTTCTCCGGCCCAGAGCAGGCCTTCGTGGTCGACGATCCCGACGTCAGCATCGTCGTCTACCAAGACATCACCTGCGAGCTCGACCAGCTCTGGATCACCTTCGAGAGCGAGCCCGGCTTCGAGGCCTACGTGCAGCTCGGCGTGCCGGTCATCGACCGCCTCGACGACTATGAGCCCAGCGTGGCGGTGCTCGCGGCTGGCCTGCCCGAGGCCCCCGGCGACCTGCCCTTCGCGGTGCCCGATGGCATGGGCGCGCTGGTCTTCCATGGCGAAGACGCCGCCGAGCCCGGCACCTTCTACGAAGAGTTCACCCAGACCGAGAGCTGGATCTGGGTGGAGGAGACCGTCACGCTCCCTGAGGGTGGGCCGGTCTACCTGGTGGGCTGGGACCCGGGGAACCAGACCGGCAAGCTGTGGCTGGCCACGGGCACGGTGGAGGACTTCACCGACGTCGAGGTGACCGACTTCCTCTACTGGAGCGAAGCGGTGCACGACTTCCACGAGACCGGCCGCTACGATGTGGTGGAGCCGCACGAGGAGCAGGTCTGCGATGCGGCTGAGCCCGAAGCGGCCGCCGATGGCGGAGACGCGACCAGCGGCTGCCAGGCCGTCCCCCTCACCGGGGGGCTCGGGGCGATCCTCATGGGGCTGGTGGCCGGTGTCGCCCGACGGGAGCAGCCGCTGCCCCGGTCCTGACGCCGGACGACCCGGACGGACGCCGGACGACCCGGGCGACCCGGATGGCCCCGCGGGGGCGGGCCCGGGGTCTGCCGTCAGGCCTGGGCCGCGCGCACCTGCTCGAGGGACGCGGCGAGCTCGTCGGCGAGCTCGGGGGGGGCCCCGGGGGCCGCGAGCGCCGCCAGCTCCTCGGCCAGCGCCGCCGGCCCCTCATGCTGGAGCAGCCCCAGCGCCCCCAGCGCGGCGCGGCACGCCAGCACGCCCTCTCCGGCGTCGAAGGCCCACCGGAGGGCCACGATGACGTCGTCCAGCTCACCTGCGAGGCGCGCGCGGTCGGCGTCGGAGCCGGGCCCGCGCAGCAGCCGGAGCGAGGTGGGCTCTCCCCAGCGAGCATGGTGCGCGGCGTGGCGCGCCCGCAGCCGCGCCTGCACCGCTGGCCCGGTGACGGGGTCGGGGCC
>JBDQIL010000505.1:0-4421 GCA_040264415.1 Myxococcota bacterium | reverse complement strand
GCAAGAGGCCGAGAGCGGCATGACCCGGCTGCTGGCCCTGCGCGCTCACTACGCCGCCGCCGAGACCGCCGCCCGCGCCGGCCGCCCCGGCGCCGCCGAGGCCCTGGGCTCCCTGACCGAAGAGATGCGCCTCGAAGGCGGGTTCTCGATGGAGGAGCGCATCGGTGAGGTGCTGCACGGGCTGGGCTTCTCGCCCGACGACTGGCACCGGCCGGTCGCCGAGCTGTCGGGCGGCTGGCAGGTGCGGGTGGCCCTCGCGCGCATGCTGCTCGGCGAGCCCGACCTGTTGCTGCTCGACGAGCCCACCAACCACCTCGACGTGCTCGCCCGGGGTTGGCTCGCGCAGTTCCTCGGGCGCTACCCGGGCGCGGTGGTGATGGTCAGCCACGACCGCCACCTGCTCGACACCGCGTGCACGCGGGTCACCGAGATCCGCGGGCGGCAGCTGCACCACTTCAGCGGCGGCTTCTCCGACTGGCGGCGCCAGCGAACCGAGGCCATGCAGCAGCTTCAAGCGGCCTACGACGCGCAGCAAGAGGAGATCGACCGGCTCGAGCGCTTCGTGGAGCGCTTCCGCTACAAGCCCACCAAGGCGGCGCAGGCCATGAGCCGGCAGAAGCAGCTCGATCGCATCGAGCGCCTCTCCCCGCCCGAGCGCGACCGCGAGGCCCGCCTGCGGCTGACCGAGGCCCCCGCCGAGTCGGCCGAGGCCTTCATCTTGGAGGACGCCACCCTGGGCTACGGCGACACCCCGGTGCTCACGGGCGTCAACCTGCGCCTCGAAGCCGAGACGCGCCTCGCGGTGCTCGGCCTGAACGGCGCGGGCAAGTCCACCCTGCTGGCGACCCTCGCCGGCACGCTGCCGCTGCTCGCGGGCCGGCGCCGCACCGGCCGGGGGCTGCGGGTGGGCCGGCTCACCCAGGACCTCGCCCGTGACCTCGATCCCGAGGCCACGCCGGTCGAGGTGGTGCGCGATCACGCGCCGGCCGCCACCGACAGCGTGGTGCGGGGGGCCTTGGGCGCCTGCGGTCTCTCCGGCGAGGCGGCCTTGCGGGCGTGTGGCACGCTCTCGGGGGGCGAGAAGGCCCGGGTGGTGCTCGCGAGCTTCGCGGCCCGGCCGGTGAACACCCTGCTGCTCGACGAGCCCACCAACCACCTCGACGTGGGCACGGTCGATGTGCTCATCGACGCCCTGCGCGACTTCGGCGGCGCGATGCTGGTGGTGAGCCACGACCGCTACCTGGTGGAGCAGGTCGCCACCCACGTGGCCGTGGTGCGCGACGGGCAGGTGTGGGTGCGCGAGGGGGTGCGCCCGTCGGACTTCGAGCTCGAGCCCCCCACCAGCGCGGCGCCCGACACCTCGGAGGGGGCGGTGGCCTGGGAGGCCCGCAAGGCCGCCAAGCGAGAGCGGGATCGGCTTCGGCGGCGCGCGTCCGAGCTCGAAGGAGAGGTCGAGGCGGCTGAAGCCGCGGTCGAGCAGATCGACGCCGACCTGGTGGCGGCCGGCGCCCACGCCGGCGAGCTGGCGCGGCTGGGCAAGGCCCGGCACGAGGCTGCGGAGCGGGTCGAGGCGCTCGTCGAAGAGTGGGCGTCGGTCGAAGAGGCGCTCGCGTCGGGCGGTGACGCGCCCGACGAGGACCGATAGGCGGCCCGCATGCTCCACCTCGCTGCCCCCACCCGCGACAGCTGGATCCCCGAGGCGATCGACCACCTCGACGTCATCCTGCTCGACCACGCCCACTGCGAGAAGAAGGCGGCGAGCACCGCCATGAACCTGATCTTCCGCTATATCGAGCGGCCGTCGCTGATGCAGCCGCTGTCGGCGCTGGCCCGCGAAGAGCTCACCCACTTCGAGCAGATGCTCGACGTGCTCGAGGCCCGCGGGGTGCCCTTCGTCCGCATCGAGCCGTCGCCCTACGCGGGCCGGCTGATGAAGGCGGTGCGCAGAGACGAGCCCCACCGGCTGCTCGACACGCTCCTGTGCTGCTCGCTCATCGAGGCCCGCAGCTGCGAGCGCATGAAGCTGCTGAGCGAGCACCTGCCCGAGCCGGCCCTGGCCGCCCTGTACGGCTCGCTGCTGGCCTCCGAGGCGCGCCACCATCACGGCTATGTCGAGCAGGCCACGGCGCTCTTCGGGCGCGAGCCGGCGCGAGCGCGGCTGCGCGAGCTCGCCGACCACGAGGCGGCCTGCCTGGCGCAGCCCTCACCCGCGGTGCGCCTGCACTCTTGACCGCCGGGCGGCGGCGAGCAGCGGGAGCGTGAGGAGGAGGCCCGCCGGCGCGCCGAGCGGCGCCGCGCACCCGCAGCCCTGGGGGGGCTTCGACGCGGCGTCGTCGCTCCCGCCGTCTGCCGAGTCGCGCGCCTCGGCGGGCTCGGTGCCTGCGGCCACCGACAGGGTGAGCGCGGCGGGGCGCAGCGTCCGGTCGGCGTCGAAGCCGTCCTCCCCCAGGTTCACCGCGCCGAAGACGACGGTGTCGGTGGTGGGGGTCCAGGTGAGGCTGCGGCCCAGCTCCCAGGTGCCGTCGGGGCCGTCGGCGAGCAGCAGGCCCCACGACACCGACTCGGCCCCTTCGATCGCGACGGTGACGGGCTCCCCGGGGGTCCAGCCCGAGAGCTCGAGGTAGACCGCGCCGGTCTGCAGGGGGGAGCTGGTCGGCGTCACCCGCGCCGGCAGGTCGCTCGGCTCGAGGCGGTCGGCCACGGCCGGAGAGAAGCGTCGGTCGGTCCACGGTGCCGCCCACGCAGGCGCGTGGTCGGTGCCCACCCAGGCGCGCTCCAGCGACAGGTCCATGAGCGCCGCTTGCCAGCCGCCCGTCAGCGCGTCGTAGGCGTCGAGCACGTCGGGCTCGTTGTCCCAGCCCTCTTGCGTCGCGGCCCACCACAGCTCGGCCCCCGCGGCGCCGGCGCCGGCGAACTCCCGGTCGTCGAGGTGAAGGATCCAGAGCACCGCCCCGTACTCGTAGAGCGACCAGGTGCCCTGCGGCAGCATGCCGGCGTCGCCCAGCAGCCCGAGCCACGGGTCGTCCTGGAAGTTCATCACGCTGATGGAGTCGAGGCCGGCCTCGGGGTAGGTGGTGCGCTCGGCCGAGGTCGCGACCGCCTCCCAGATGGGCAGCGTGGGCTCGGTGAAGTCGGTGCCGTACTGCAGCACGTGGTTGAACTCGTGCGCGACGTAGCCGGGCAGGTCGGCGTCATCGATGCCGCGGTCGAGCGCGACGTAGGCGTGGCAGCCCATCCGGCCGTCATCGGGGTCTTCGTCGGTGTACGGGCCGACCGCGTAGGCGCCGCCGTACGTGCCTTCGGTGGTCAGGTAGAAGTCGAGCACCCCGTCGTCGTCGGGCATGGGCGGCGCGAAGCCCGCCCCCTCGACCTGGGCCACCCAGGCGTCGGCGATGGCGTCGAGCACGATGTCGCACCGGTCGGCGTCGGCCGCGTCGGTGTAGTGGCAGCGGGCTGGCACCTCGGCGTGGTCGCGGGCGCCGATGGCCGCAGGGCGAGGGCCGTCGGCCATGGCGAGCAGGGCGACCGTGGCGGTGTGGCAGAGCATGGCGGGCCCTCCGGGCGGGCCCTCAGCGTAGCGTGGCGGGGTCGGCCCGGCGGCCGCGGATGCGCTCCTCGGGCGGCCGACAGCGCCGGCACTCGAAGTGCACCGGCCCGCCGTCGGGCGTGATGGGCTGCATCAGCCACGCCTTGACGGCGTCTCTCACGGCGACGCGGCGACAGCGAACGCACCGAATCGTCGGCGTCCAGGGGCGGTCTCGCGGCACTCAGCGGCCCTCGAAGGTGGCGCCGTGCCGGCCGGCGCCGCCTGCGAAGGCGCGCGCGCCAGCGAGCGTCTCGGCGTCGAGCGCGGCCTGACCCAGCCGGTGCTCGTGGGCCAGCGCGGCGGCCTCGGGCAGCGCCCACTGATCGAGGGCGGAGCGGCGGTCGCCCCGCAGGCAGACCTGCGGGTGGGCGGCGATCTGTCGGGCCAGGGCCTCGGCGCCCGCGCGGGCCTCGCCGTCGGGGACCACGCGGGTGGCGAGGCCCATCTGCAAGGCCTCGGAGGCACCCACCGGGCGGCCCGTCAAGATGAGGTCGAGGGCGCGTCCCTGACCGATGATGCGCGGAAGCCGCACCGTGCCGCCGTCGATCAGCGGCACCCCGAAGCGCCGGCAGAAGACGCCGAAGGTGGCCGACGCTTCGGCCACCCGCAGGTCGCACCAGAGCGCGAGCTCCAGCCCCCCGGCGACCGCGTAGCCGCTCACCGCGGCGATCACCGGCTTGGAGAGCGCCAGACGGCCCGGGGCCCATGGGCCCGACCCGGCTGGCGCTCTCCAAGCCGGTGATCGCCGCGGTGAGCGGCTACGCGGTCGCCGGGGGGCTGGAGCTCGCGCTCTGGTGCGACCTGCGGGTGGCCGAAGCGTCGGCCACCTTCGGCG
>JBDQIL010000504.1:0-4426 GCA_040264415.1 Myxococcota bacterium | reverse complement strand
GGCGGGTCAGGTGCCGATGACCGACGGGGCCTTCGACTGGGTGGGCAAGCTGGGGGTGGACTGGACGGTGGCGCAGGGTCAGCAGGCGGCGCGTCAGGTGGCGCTGAACGTGCTCAGCCAGCTCAAGGCGGCCCTCGACGGCGACCTCGACCGCGTCGTGCGCGCGGTCAAGCTCAACGGCTTCGTCAACAGCGCCCCCGACTTCATCCAGCAGCCCCACGTCATCAACGGCGCCAGCGAGCTGATGATCGAGGTCTTCGGTGACGCCGGGCGGCACGCGCGCTCAGCGGTGGGGGTGGCCCAGCTGCCGTTTGGCGTGGCGGTGGAGATCGACGGCGTCTTCGAGGTGCGCTGACCGTCAGCGCAGCAAGCCGAGCAGCCGGGCGCCGTGATCGGGGCGGTTGGCGTTCACCCAGCGGCGGACCGCCGGCTCGACGAGGCGGCGGGGGTCGGCGCCGAGCGGCGCCAGCTGGGCGTCGAGCCAGCGGCCGGTCGCGGCCAGCGCCTCGTCGCTGTCTGCGCCCGCCACCCGCTCGTGCAGGGTGGGCACCAGCGACGCGAGCTCGATGCGGTGCTCGATGCTCACGAGGTCGCTGGTGGCCAGGGTCCAGGCCGGAGGGTGCAGGTCCACGCGCGCGAGCATGGCCAGCAGTGTGGCCTCGGCGAGGTCGGCGGCGGCGCGGTCTGCTGCCCGCCGGGCGGCCCGGCCCCGGGCGTCGGACGGGGCCTGCAGCTCGACATAGACCTTGGTCTTGGGCTCGGTGCCGCTGGGCCGCAGGATGACCCGGGCGTCGCCCTCGAGGGTAAAGACCAACATGTCGCGGCTGGCTGCGTCGGTGCCGGAGCGGATGGGGGCCCGACCGCCCTGGGAGTCCTGCCGGTCTTCCACGCGGAGCACCGCGCGGCCGCCGATCGACTGGAAGGGGCGCGCCCGCAGGTCGCGCTGGATGGCCTCGATGCGGGACCGGCCGGCCGCCCCGCGCAGCACCGCGCTCCGCAGCACGTTGGCGACGTAGCCGACCTCGCTCCAGAGCTCCTCGAGGGTGTCTACGATGGTTCTGCCGCGGTCCTTCTCGGCGCTCGCGAGCTCGGCGAGGGCCAGCGCGGCGCCCGCGGCGTCCTTGTCGCGGAGGGCGGTGGTGGTGAGCACGCCGTGGCTCTCCTCCACCCCGACCGCGAAGCGGGCCAGCTCGCCGCCCGCCTCGAGGGCGTCGAGCGCCGCGCCGACGTACTTGAAGCCCACGAGCAGATCGCCGCACACCTCTGCGCCGTGGTGGTGGGCCACGCGGGTGACCAGGCTGCTGGTGACCTCGGTCTTGTAGACCCGGGGCCGGGGCCCGCCCTGCGGGCGGTCGCGCAGGACCTGGTGACAGACCAGCGCGGCGATCTCGTTGCCCGTCAGGAAGCGCCAGCGGGCCGGGTCGGTGGCGCTGGGGTCGTGCTGGGCCTCGCGGGCCGACAGGCCGATGCGGTCGGCGTCTGGGTCGCAAGCCATCACAAGGTCGGCGCCCGTGCGCTCGGCGTGGGCGACGCCGGCGTCGAGCGAGGCGGGCACCTCGGGGTTCGGGCAGCGGAACGGAGCGGCGGGGAAGGCCCCGTCGGGCGCGGCCTGCGTGGGCTCGATCTCCACCGAGAAGCCCGCCTGTCGGAGCACACGGGCCACGGTGCGGTGCCCGGTGCCGTGGAGGGGGGAGAAGACCACCCGGGCGCTGCGGGCGCTGGGCTCGCGGGAGGTGGCGAGGTTCGCCTGCAGGTAGGCCTCGTTCATGGCGGGCGGGAGCACCCGGATGAGGCCGGCCGCGCGGGCACGGTCGAGGGGCATGCGGTCGACGAACTCCACCGCTTCGACATCGTGGGCGAGCTGCTCGTCGTGGGGCGGAACCTGCTGGCCGCCCGACGGGCCGTAGATCTTGCCGCCGTTGTCGTCGGGGGGGTTGTGGGACGCGGTGATCTGGAGGCCGGCCACCGCGCTGAGGTGGCGGATGGCGAAGCTGAGCTCGGGCGTGCTCAGGCTCTCGCCATCCGGCGGCAGATAGACCGTGATCCCAGCGGCGGCGTAGACCTCGGCTGCGATCCGACCAAAGTCGCGGCTGGTGATGCCCCGAACCGGGTCGGGCACGCCAGCAATGAGCGCTCCGCTGAGGTCTTGGAAGCACCGCACGTCGTGCCCCACCACCACCGCGAGCGGGCCGGCCCCGTGGGCGCGCCGCAGCCACGCGACGTGGCCCTGCACCGAGGCGCCGAGGGTCCAGGGGTTGAAGCGGTTGGGCCCCACGCCGACCGGCCCGCGCCGCCCGCCGGTGCCGAAGGGGAGCACCCGGTAGAAGCTGTCGAGGAGCAGGTCCCAGTGGCCGGCGTCGATGAGCGCGTGGAGCTGCGGATGCCAGGCCCGAAAGCTGGGTCGCTCCAGCCAGTCGGTGAGGTGCGACAGCGCGGCGGCGGCGACGGTGGGCGACGGCGCCACCCGGGCGAGGCCCTCGGCAGCAGCGGTGACGCGGGGGTCGTTGGGGGCGTCGTTCATGGCGGTCTCGGACCGGGCCGGGCGCATGGGGAGCGCCAGCGTAGCACCCGCAGTAGACTCCGAGCCATGCCCGCCCCCGACCCCGACCGGTTGCTGCGTGACGCCCTCGCGGCTGCGCGCCGGGCGGCCCCCGAGCCGGGGCGCCGCCCGCCGATCGAGGCGGTCGCGGAGGCGGCGCTGCGCAGAGGGCACCTCGACCTCGCCCGAGAGGTCCTGCTCGAGCTGGTGGAGCCCGCCGGGCGCGCCTGGCTGCACGCTGAGCTGGCGGCGCGGTTGTTGGCCGACAACGACCCCACGGGCGCCGCGCGCCACCTCGCTGCAGGACAAGACGCCCTTGATCTGCCGGGCCGTTGGCGGCCTCGCGGCCCCCTGTGGATGAGCCCAGAGTCGGCCGTGGCCCGCTTCGCTTGGCTGTGGGCGTGGGCGGGGGACCGAGCTCGCGCGACTGCGCTGGCTGAGTCGCTGGTGGTCGGGCGCTCGGCGCGGGCGGCCGCCTGGACCGCCGTGGTCGACCGTGTGATGGCGAACCCAGAAGCCGATCCGGCCGAGGTCGACGCCGCGTGGATCGAGGCCCGCGACGCGGTCCTGGCCCTGCGCGAGCCGGTCGAGGGGCTGCGGGCCCGAGAGGCCCTGGCGTGGGTGGCCTGTCGGCGGGGCGACGCCGTGCGGGCAGCCAGTCTGGCCCATCTGGGAGGAGATCACCTCATCGACGCGCCCCTACAGCGCGCGCTGCTGGGCGAGGCCATCGCCAACGTGCTGGCGGATGCGGGCCGGCCCGACGCCGCCGCCCGCACGTGGCGGCGGGCGCTCCGCGCCCTGCTCGGCGCGCCCCCGCTGGGGTGGTCGGCCGCCGAGATCGTGTGTCGAATCGCCCGCCAGCAACTCGAGCACCTGGGCCCCGATCCCGCCGCCGAGACCATGGCTGTCGCCGTGACCCGGGCGGCCGCTGAGCCGCTCTCTCCCGACCCTGAGCTGCGCTTCGCTTGGCGGCTGCTCTTCGAGACCGGCTTGGCTGAACCGGCCTTGGCGGTGCCGCTCCGCGACCACCTCCGGTCGCAGGTTCGGGTGCCCCCGGGGTGGTGCTACGTGCTGGGCTTGTTCGAGCTGGCGACGGGCCACGTGCAGCGGGCGCGGTGGGCGGCCGAGGCCCTCGACCGGGGCTTCGAGGTCAACCCGGCCGACGCGGAGAGCGGCTGGTTGGCGGCCTTGCTGTGGCTGCACACCGGCGCTCGACGCGAGGGCCTGGCCTCCACCCAGGCGGTGCTCGCCGCCGTCGAGCCGGGCCGGGTGGCCGCGATCCCGGGGCGGCCGGGCGGTCCGGTCGCCCTCGATGGTGCGCTCGGCGAGGCCCTGCTCGCCGCGGGCCTGCCCGAAGAGGCGTTGGCGTTGGCGCGCACGGCCGACGAGCCCGCGGTTCGAGCCGACCTGCTCTCTCTCGCCGCGGAGCACGCCCACCACGAGGGCGCCGCCGACGCCGCCCGCCGCCTGTCCCGCGAGGCGGCCGTGGCCTTCGGCGCGCTGCGGCCCCACCTCGCGACGTCGGTGTGGCGCGACATCGCGGCGCGCCTGGTCCCGCTGCTCGAAGATCTGGGCGAGCCAGCCGAGGCCGGCCGGGTGCTCGAACAGGCGGTGCGCCGCGCCGACGCCGCTCCAGGCGACCTCGCGCTGCTCGCGCTCACCGATCTGGCCCGAGAGCTCGACCGGGCTGGCTCTCCAGGCGCCGACCGGCCCCGGGCCGCGTTGGCGGCGCGGGTCGCGACCTGCAGCAATCCGGCTGCCCGCGCGGCCCTGCTGCTTCAGTGGCTCGACGTGGCCGCCCCGGCCGGCGATTTGGGGCATCCCTGACGCGCCGGCCCGGCGGGGCCTTCGAGGCCGGCGACCGGGGCCGAGCCCGCCGTCGACCGG
>JBDQIL010000503.1:0-4426 GCA_040264415.1 Myxococcota bacterium | reverse complement strand
GCGTCAGCAAGAAGCTCGCCGAGAGCAAAGCCAGAGCGGCCGCCTCGACCAGCAACGCGCACGACGCGGCCACGGGCACCACCGGCACCCGCTCCCACAGGCGCCAGCCCTCGGCCGAGGTGGAGAGGGCCGCGGCCAGGCCCTCGAGGGCGGGCCCCACCAGGGCGTCGAGCCCGCTCTGGGCCCACAGGATCGCGTCCACCACCCGGTCGTCGAGCTGGTCGGCGGCGAGGTGGACCCCCAGCGCGACCAGCGCGAGCTGGCCCAGGGTGGTCGCCGCCGACGCCACGGCGCCGGCCGCGCGATCGCTGGCCGCCAGGATGCCCATCGTGCCTCCAGGGGGCGTTGGACCCTGGAAACGCCGCGGGGTTCCGTGGCCTTACACCCCGATCGCCGCGATCACAGCTCGAGGGCGTAGACGCCGACCGGCGTGCCGCCGTTGTGGAAGGTGGTGAGCTGCATCACGCCGCGATCCACCCGCCGGGCGAGCTCGGGAGAGGGGGCGAGAAAGCAGGCCCGCCAGCCAGCGAAGCGCTCCCGAAGGCTGTGCCCGAAGGTGGTGTAGACGCCACGCACGTCGTCGCCCAGCCGCTTGCCGTAGGGCGGGTTCGCGACCACGAGGCCCGTGGGCGCCGGCGGTTCGATCTCCGCCACATCGCGGTGCATCCACTCCACCGACACGCGGGCAGCGCGGGCCTGGGCCTGGGCAGCGGCGATCGCCCGCGGCTCGCGGTCGGCGCCCACGATGGGCACCTCGACGCGAAGCGGCGCGCGCTCTGCCGGGAGGCCGCGGCGCAGGGCGGGCCACTCGCTGCACGCCAGCCGGCGGCCCACGAAGGGCGAGCGGCCCTGGGCCAGCAGGGCGGCCTCGATGCAGAGGGTCCCGCTGCCGCAGAAGGGGTCGAGCAGGGCCTCGTCGCCGTCCCACCCGGCGGCGATGAGCATGCTGGCGGCGAGGTTCTCGCGCAGCGGGGCCTTGCCCGCGCGGCCGCGCCACCCGCGGCGATGCAGCAATTCGCCCCCCGCGCAGACGGTGAGCGTGGCGATGTCGTCATCGAGGCGCACCTGCACCCGCTGGGTGAGCGAGGCGCCGCGCTGGGGCGGGCCCGCGCCGCGCAGCGCATCGCGCAAGGCCAGCTCCACCTTCTTCTGCACGGCGTCGCGGTGGTGCAGCCGGGACACCCGGGCCGTCGCGCGCACCTCCACCGGGCCGCGGGGTCGAAGATAGGGCGACCAGTCTGCCTTCCGAACCAGCGCGGAGAGCTGCTCGTAGCTGCGAGCGGGGCCGCGGGCGACCGTGACCAGCAGGCGATCGGGGGTGCGCAGCTGGTGCGCGAGCGCCGCGGTCGGGGCCAGCTCGCCCGAGAAGGTGACGGCGCCGGGCTCGACCTGCACCCGCAGGCCGGCCTCCTCGAGCTCGCGAGCGACGACCGGCTCGAGGCCGGGGTGGGCGATGGCGGTCCAGTCGGGCATGCCGCGCGGCTATCGCGGCACCGGACCCGCGGCCCGACCCGCCTCGCGACCGCGGCCCCGCAGCGCGCTACAGGCGGACGTGCCCGGAGGCCCCATGACCCCCTTCCGAATCCGCGAGCGGCTCAAGAAGCTGCTGTTCAGCAGCCCCCCCGACGCGTCGAGCCGGCCGGCGCGGCCCAAGTTCGACGTGCGCTTCGTGCTGCCCGACGGCAGCGACTACACCACGCAGGCCAAACAGGGCGACAGCCTCGTGCTCGCCAGCGGCCGCGGCCCCGCCCCCATCGCCACCGGCTGCGCCGACAGCTCGTGCGGCAGCTGCCGGGTGGAGATCCTGGCCGGGGCCGACCAGCTCACCCCGCCCACCGAAGCCGAGGCGGCCACCAAGCGCGCCACCGGCGTGCCCGACGATCTGCGACTGGGCTGCCAGGCGGGCGTGCTCGGCGCCGGCGTCGAGGTGCGGATCGTCAACGTCTTCGGCGAAGAGCCCAACGTCTGAGCCCGGCGACCCGACCGGTGGAGGAAGCATGACCCGAGCCCTGCTGCTGACCCTCGCGCTCGCCGCCTGCGGCGACAAAGACGCCGACTCCGGCCCCACCTCCGACGGCGCCACCGACGGCGTCGACGGCACCTCTGACGGCGCCGACGGCACCTCTGACGGCGCCGACGGCACCGACGGCACCTCCGATGGCGCCGAGGGCACCGAAGACCCCATCACGGTCAGCGGCCTCAGCGTGGGCGAGTGCACCGAGGGCGGCGCCCCCCGACTGAGCGCGAACCTCGCGGGCGCCGGCACCGTGGCGGTGGTGCACGAGAGCTTCGAGGCCAACTGCTGCGCCGACTTCACGGTGGGGGTGTCGCCATCGGGCGCCACCCTGGCCATGGTCTACACCGACACGGCCGACCCCTGCGACTGCCTGTGCACGTGGGACCTCAGCTACACCCTCGAGAGCGTGCCCTCGGGCTCGTACACGATCACCGCCGGCGGCGGCGCCTCGGCCGACGTCACGGTACCCTGACCCCGGTGGCGGTCGCCCTCGGCTTCTTCGTCTCGGCGCTGCTCGTCGCGGCCACGCTGCTGCACATCTACCGGGGGGGCACCACCGCCAACGACCACGCGGTCGCGGTCATCGTGGGCGGAACCCACCTCGTCTTCCCCACCCTGTGGTGGGGCGCCGTGGGTGCGAACGCGCAGCCGCTGCGGCCGCTCGGCCTGGCCCTCTTGCTGGGCGCGGTGGCGGTGTGGGGGCTGTTCTGGGTGATGGACCGCCGCCGCGAGGCCGGCGCCTGGATGCCGCTCGCGCACCTCAGCCAGACCGCCCACGCCTTCGCGCTGTGGACCGGCCTGCTGCTGGTGTTCTGGATCCCGCTGATCGGGCTGCTGCGGTGGAGTGGCGCCACCACCCTCCACCCGCTCTGGCCCGGATGGGCGCTGCTCGGGCCGCTGGTGCTGGCGGTGGGCGGGCAGGCGTGGACCCTGCGGCACCGGCTGCGGGTGCTGCGCCACCCGGTGCCGGCCGACCTCCCCGGCCGACTGCGCATCGTGCAGCTCTCCGATCTGCACGCGAGCCCGACCATGACCGGCGCCGACCTCGACGCCATCGCGACGCAGGTGATCGCCCTCGACCCCGACCTGGTCGTGATCACCGGCGACCACGTGATGCCCTTCTCCGAGATCGAGCACGGGTGGCTGCTGCGCTTCCTCGACCGCCTGCCCCGGCCGGCGCTGGCCATCGCGGGCAACCATGACCTGCCGGTGGAGGACGCCCTGGCCGCCGAGTTCGAGGCGCGCGGCGTGACCTGGCTGGCCGACCGGGCGGTCTCACTCACCCTCGGGGGGGTCCGGGTGGAGGTGGCCGGCGTGGGCTTTCACTGGCGGGAGGCCCGCACCCGCCTGACCGAGGCCCTCGCGGAGATCCCTCCAGACCCCGCCGCGCACCTGCGGGTGCTGCTCGCCCACGACCCGCGGCTGTCGGCCTGGGTGCCACCCGGCCGCTTCGACCTCGTGTTGTGCGGGCACACCCACGGGGGGCAGGTGGGCACCGAGCCGCTCGGCCTGCGGCCCACCCTTCTGAGTGTGCTCGGCGTGCGCGACCAGGGCTGGTTCATCGACGGCGCGACCCGCACCTACGTGCACCGCGGCGGCTGGCACACGGGGTGGCCCCCGCGCATGGGGGTGGCCCCTGAGATCGCCGCCTTCGACCTGGGGCCGGGGCCCTGAGGGAGAGGCCGGAGCGCGGGTGGTGGCATCGCAGGGTGCTCCCGCTCCTACAAGCTGCTCTCGCCATCGTCCATCTTGGCCCGGTCGCTCTCGCCCAGCCAGCGCCGCCGCCCGACGGCGACCCGGCGGCCGACGCGCCGGTCGATGATGGGGCGCGCGCAAAAGAAGACGCGGCGCGGGCCGCGGCGCTCGAGGCCGCCCTGGCGCAGGCCGCGGCCGCCGAGTCCTCCGCCAACGCCGCAGACGAGCGCGAAGCGGTCACCCGCGCTTTGTTGGCCGCAGCCGGCAGCCTGGGCGACCCCCGCACACCCGATGATCAGCGGCGCGCGCTCGCCCTTCGGCTGGGGGAGAGCGGCGATCCCGACGCCCTCGCGGCCCTCGCGGCGGGCCTCCGCAACCAAGCGGCGACCACCCGCCTCGCCGCCGTCGCCGGGCTCGCCCGGAGCCCGCTGCCAGAGAGCACCGACCTGCTCGCGCAGATGGCCACCGACGGGTGGGGCGCCGGAGCCGGAGCCGCGGGCCGCGACCCCGAGGTGCGCGTGGCGGCCATGCGGGCCCTCGGAGAGCAGGCGCGCCCCGAGGCGGGCCGGGCGCTGATCGCGGCCCTCGACGCGTCATCGGTGACCGGCGTCGTGCAGCGGGCCGGCCGCGAGACCCTTCAAGCCCGCTACCCCGAGCTGCTCGAGGGGCGAGCCACGCCCGTGGGCCGCACCGACCGGGGCACCAAGACCATCG
>JBDQIL010000502.1:0-4442 GCA_040264415.1 Myxococcota bacterium | reverse complement strand
CCCGAGCAGCTTGGCGTCGGCCGCTGCGAGCGAGAGGCTGCCGGTGGTCCCGCCGGCGAAGACATAGGCCGCGCCGGCGCCGGTGCCGGCCGCGTCGTTGCCCGTGGCCCCCACCACCAGGTCTGGCAGCCCGTCGCCGGTGAGGTCGCCCGCGAGCGCGACGCTGGTGCCGGCCGCGTCGTTGGCCGCCTCCCCCGACAGCGCGAGCTCGGCGTCGGCCAGATCGATGCTGCCCGAGAGCGGGCCATAGAGCAGGTAGGCGCCGCCGGACGCGGTGCCGCCGGGGCTGCTCTGGCGCGCACCCACCGCCACGTCGTTCAGGCCGTCGCCATCGAGATCACGCCCGCCGGCGACCGCGTCTCCTGCGAGATCATAGGCCGCCTCCCCCACCAGCACGGCGTCGGCGCCCGAGAGCCGCACGAACACGCTGCGGCTGGAGTCCACGATGTAGACCGCGCCGCTGTCCGCGCCGCCCAGGTCGCTGCCCCGCGCGCCGATGAGGATGTCGGCGACGCCGTCTCCGTCGACGTCGCCGCCCGCCGCCACCGCGCGGCCGGCGTAGTCGAGGTTCGAGGCCCCAGCCATCTTCAACGCGAAGTCGAAGCCCAGGTCGAGGGTGCCGGTGACGGGGCCGTGGACCAGGTAGGCGGCGCCGCGGTCGGTGCCGGCCGCGTCGTTGAAGGGGGCGCCCACCACCAGGTCACCCACGCCGTCGCCGTTTACGTCGCCCAGGCCCACCACCGCCTTGCCGGCCTGGTCGCTGCCCACGTCGCCCAGGATCTTGGCGTCGGCGGCAGCGAGGGCGAGCGAGCCGGTGCGGGTCCCGCGCACGATGTAGACCGCGCCAGCGCCCGTGGCGCCCTCGTCGTCGCCCGAGGCGCCCACCGCGATGTCGACCACCCCGTCGCCGGTGACGTCGGGCATCAGGGCCACCGCGCCGCCGGCGTAGTCGAAGGTGCCCTCGCCCACCAGGCGCAGATCGTAGTCGCTGGTGAGCAGCTGGTCGCCGAGGATGAGGCAGCCCGCGCCGTCGCCGCTGCAGTCGTTGTCGAGGCCGTCGCCGCAGACCTCAGCCTCGTCGGGGTTGACCGCGGCGCGGGTGTCATCGCAGTCGCCGCCGCGGTTGATGCGGCCGGTGGGCGGCGTGCAGGCCCGCGCGCCCAAGTCGGCGTCGCCCCAGGTGTCGCCGTCGGCGTCTGGATAGTAGAGCGCGCCCCCGTCGATGGGGTCGTTGTCGACCAGCCCGTCGCAGTCTTGGTCGATGCCGTCGCACAGCTCAGCCCGGTAGGGGTGGATGGTCGGGTTGGCGTCGTCGCAGTCGCCCCCCGACGCCACGGTGCCCGCCGGCTGCGTGCAGGCGATGACCACGCTGTCATCGTCGCCGTGGCCGTCGCCATCGGCGTCGGTGTACCAGTCGGCGGTGTCGCCGCCCAGGCTGTCGTCGTCGGCGTCCACCAGATCGTCGCAGTCGTTGTCGATGCCGTCGCAGCGCTCCAGGGCGCTGGGGCTGATCTCGGCCCGCGTGTCGTCGCAGTCGCGGGGATCATCAGTGTGCGCCGGCGGCTGCTCACAGGCGTAGGTCACGCCGTCGAGGGTGCCGTAGCCGTCGCCGTCGGCGTCGTAGTACCAGCCCGGGGCGTCGACCGCGCCGTCTTCGTCGACCAGGCCGTCGCAGTCGTCGTCGAAGCCGTTGCAGCGCTCCTCGGCGCCCGGGAAGGCGTCGGGGTTGTCGTCATCACAATCATCGCCCTCAGGCGCGCCGTCTCCGTCGCGGTCGGTGACGCCACCATCGGCGCCGTCGACATCGACGACCTCCCCGTCTTCGCCCTCCTCGCTGCCCTTCTCACCGCCCCGCCAGAGGCAGCCGGCGAGGGTGACCGACAACAGGAGGGCACAGGACAGCGAACGAGCGGCCACGGGGCCTCCGGGCGATGGGGTGCAGCGAGCCGCGCGCGCGCTCACTGGGGGCTCTCGTAGTGGAACCGAGACGCGCCGATGCGCACCCGGTCACCGTTCTTGAGCGGCCGCTGGTCGACCCGCTCGTCGTTGACCGAGACGTGGGCCAGCCACCCCTGACGCTGGAGCCGGTGGCGCTTTCCGTCCCACTTGACCGTGGCGACCACGCCCCAGGTGAACCACCCCTCTACCTTCACCAGCCCGGCCGACCCGAACGAGAGCCCCTTCTCTTCGGGGTACCAGAACCGGCGGGTGTCGGTGTCGAGCACCAGACGGGCGTGCTCGATGATGCGGTTGGTGGTCTGCATCGCCATCAACGCGTCGGCGGTGAGC
The DNA here is from genome assembly GCA_040264415.1 of Myxococcota bacterium. Taxonomy (GTDB): domain Bacteria; phylum Myxococcota_A; class UBA796; order UBA796; family UBA2385; genus M30B51. Next base: position 2,153 of record JBDQIL010000502.1, on the reverse strand, counting down.
GCGAAGGTGGCGGCGGTGTCGGGCAGGATGGAGCCGGGCTCGTAGATGGGCAGGTAGCCGACGTAGCGGCCCTTGTAGAAGCGGTTCTCGCGTCCCTCTCCCAGGTAGATGAGCTGAAACTTGCCCACCTGCACCTCGTCGCCCGACTTCAGCACGTGCTGCTCGATGCGCTTGCCGTTGACGATGGTGCCGTTCTGGCTGCCCATGTCTTCGATGGAGGTGTTCTGACGACCCACCAGCACCCGGCAATGCTCGCGGCTCACCGACACATTGGGCAAGAGCAGGTCTGCCGTGTCTCCCCGACCGATGACGACTTCGCCTTCGGTCAACTGGAAGAGCTGGTTCTTCTGCTGGGAGAACTTGACGATCAGCCGGCCCACGCGCACTCCGGGATGCCCCCAGTATACGGCGCCCTGGGCGCACGCGCCGCTCAGCCGCCGCGCTCGAGGAGGTGCTCCATGTTTCGCCGGGCCACCGCCATGATGGTGGCCTGGGGGTTCACACCCGGGGTGTCGGGGATGATCGACGCGTCGTTGATCCGCACATTGTCGAGGTCGTAGAGCCGCCCCCACGGATCGACCGCCGAGGTCGCCTCGACCCCGCCCATCGGGCACGAGCTGAACAGGTGGATGGCCGTCACGTTGACCTTGCCGTGCGGCAGCCCGTCGCGGTGGCGCATGAGGTCGCGCGGGTGGCGCACCAGCGGGCCGCCCTCGACCGGGTTGACGAGCTCGGTGGCGCCGGCGGCGAAGACCAGCTCCCCCAGCTTGTGCAGCGAGTCACCCAGCAGCGCCATGTCACCGCGGGTGAGCTTGTAGCGAACCAGCGGCTCGTCGAAGAAGGGCAGCGCCCGAACCGAGCCCAGGGCCTCGCCCGTGACCGCGGCGTAGAAGACCGCCGTGTGCTCCCACTCGGCCAGGCGGCGACGCTTGTCGGGCACGTCGCCGGCGAGCCACAGCGCGATGTGCGGCAGCGCGCTGTGAGAGCAGCCCAGCGTGACGTGGGGCTTGAACTCTTCGACCTGCTGCACCGGCACGCCCCAGTCCGGCTCGTTGATGCGGTCGGGGAAGCGCGCCGCGATGCGAATCATCGGGTGCATCCGGAGCGTGTCGCCGATGTTGCGGGTGACGCCGCTGCGGCGGAGCAGCAGCGGGGTCTGCACAGCGCCGCAGGCCAGCACCACGCGATCGAAGCGGATGGTGACGGGGTGGGTGCGACCGTCGGGCCCCACCGTGGTGCCGTGGGCGGCCACGGCGCGACGCCCATCGAGCTCGAGCCGCCGGATGCGGGTCTGGCTGAGCACCCGGGCGCCCGCCGCCTCGGCGCGCGGAACGAGCGTGGCCGACATGCTCTGCCGAGTGCTGGTGAGCGCGCCGTCAGGCTCGCGGTCGTACTTCCAGAACCGGTGAATCTCGGTGTGGCGCCAGCCGAGGCGATCGGCGCCCTTCTGCAGGGCCTTCGAGGCCGGGCTGAGGCCGTCCTGACGCTCGCTCACCCCCACCTCGCGCTCGATGGCGCGAAAGCGGGGCTCGAGGTCGGCGTAGCGCAGCTCGTCGAGCTGGAAGCGCTCGGTCCAGTCGTCGAGGGTCTCGGGCAGGGGGAGGTGGTAGAGCGCCGCGTTGATCTCGCTGGCGCCCCCCACACAGCGCCCCTCGATGTAGGTGACCTTGGTGGGGCCGAGCGCCGGCGTCAGCCCGCCGTTGCGGTAGCGGGCGTCCATCTCGGAGAGCGTGTAGTTCTCGATCTCCCCCGGCTGGAAGCGGCGCCCCTCTTCGACCACCAACACGGACTGGCCCGCCTCGGCGAGCATGTGGGCCGAGGTGGCGCCGCCGGGGCCCGAGCCCACGATCAAGACGTCGGTGCGGAGCTGCAGGGCCACTACTCCCCCTCATGATGGGACCAGTACACGAAGACGCCCATCTTCCCGTAGAAGTCCATGAAGTCGGGCAGGAACGGCACCCGGCTGTCCCGCCAGGCGCGGGCCTGGGCCAGGCGCGCGTCGGGGGCGTTGTCTCGGAATCGGCCGCCGCCGAACCGCACGCCGTCTGCATCGAAGGCCACGGTGAGGCCCGCGATGGCCAGCCCCATGTACCGGGGCATCTGGTTGAGCTTGCGCGCCATCGTCTCCGAGGTCTGCCGCAGCAACGTGGGGT
>JBDQIL010000501.1:0-4447 GCA_040264415.1 Myxococcota bacterium | reverse complement strand
CTCCCCGCCTGCTCCTGAGGCCGCGGCCCATGTCGCACCTCCTGCTCTGGCTGCCGTGGCTTCTCAGCCGCCCCGGCCTCGCTCAACCAGCCGACCCCGCGCCGCCGCCTGCCGAGGCGGCGCCGCTCGAGCTCGTCGCCGCGCCCACCTTGCTCGAATTCGTCGAGGCCACCTACCCGCCCGGCGCCAAAGCACAGGGCAGAGAGGGTCGGGTGGTGCTGCAGCTCGCCATCGACGCCGAGGGCGCGGTCACCGACGTGGTGGTGCAGCAGCCCGCCGGGCACGGCTTCGACGAGGCCGCCGCCCAGGCGGCCCGCCAGCTGCGCTTCACGCCCGCCCGCACCGCTGCGGGCCCGGTCCCGGTCGCCATCGAGTTCGCCTACGGCTTCGAGCTGGGCGAGTCCGACGCGCCGGCGCCCGTGAACCTCACGCTCACCCTCACGCAGATGGGCACGCGGCGCCCCATGGCCGATCTCCCGATCGCGGTGACCGCGGCCGACGGGACCCGCTTCGAGGCGGCCACCGACGCCGACGGCCGCGCCGAGCTGCGCGGGGTGCCCCCAGGCACCGCGATGGTGGTCGCCGGCGGTGACCTCGCGCTGGCCCGCGAGCCGGTCGAGGTCGTCGCCGACCAGCTCACCGAGGCGCGGGTCTGGGTCAAGGCCCCCGTCTCCCGCCCCGACGAGCTCGTGGTCGTCGGCGCGAGAGAGACCACCGACATCACCCGGCGGTCCCTCACCATCGAAGAGATCCGCCGCGTGCCCGGCACCTTCGGCGATCCGGTGCGCGTCATCCAGAGCCTGCCCGGCGCAGCACGGGCCCCCCTCGGCACGGGCCTGCTGGTCATCCGGGGCGCCAACCCCGAAGACTCAGGCGTCTACGTCGACGGGATCCGCATCCCGCTCATCTACCACCTGGGCGGCTACTCCTCGGTCATCAACGCCGACCTGGTCGAGGGCGTCGACTACCTCCCCGGCGGCTTCGGCGTGAAATACGGCCGGTCGATGGGCGGGGTGGTCGATGTGCGCACCAAGTCCACCTTCCCCGAGCAGACCCGGGTGGTCTGGAACACCGACGCCCTCGACACGGGCGTGCTGGTGGAGGGGCGCCTCGGCTCGAGCGACCAGCTCGGCTTCGCCGTGGCCGGACGGCGCTCCTACATCGACGCGCTGCTGCCGCTGGTGCTCCCGCTCACCGGCGCCAACCCCGACTTCGTCATCCAACCCCGCTGGTACGACTACCAGTTCAAGGTAGGCTCGGCGGTGGACGACGGCGCTGGCACCTGGTCGCTGCTGGTCTTCGGGTTCCAAGACCGCCTCATCGCCTCGACCCCACCGGGGTTCGCCCAAGGCACCGACCCCGACACCCAGGGCGACCTCGGCACCACCTACGAGACCCACCGCGCCCTGTTCCGGTGGGAGCGACCGCTGGGCGACGACTGGACCCTGCGCCTGATCCCCTCCATCGGGGTCGACGGCATCGACTTCTCGCTCGGCTCCTCCTTTCGGGTGGAGCAGTGGCAGCTGCTCGCCGAGGTGCGCTCCGAGCTCGACTGGGAGCCCACCGACTGGCTGCAAGCCACCGCCGGCATCGACTTCTTGGGCGGCGGCTACACCTTCGAGACCGAGCTGGCCTTCAACCCCGAGTCCTTGTCCGACTACGACCCCCTCGCCGAACGCGAGCCCTGGTCCACCTCGGGGCGCGGCTCGGCGTGGGGGCCCGATCCATACCTAGATGTGGTGCTGCGCCCGCTGCCCGACCGCGACCGCCTGCGCCTCAACCCGGGCGTCCGAGTCAACCGGGTCTCGGTCACCGACGCCCGCTCTCCCGACCCGCTCATCGCCATCACCGCCGTCGACCCCCGCCTGCTGGGTCGGCTGCAGGTCACCGACGGCGGCGCCCTGAAGGCCGGCACCGGGCTCTACCACCAGCCCCCGCAGCCCTTCGAGCTCTGGCGCCCCGAGGGACAGAACAACCTGGGCTTCGAACGCGCGCTCTCGTCTGAGATGGGGTGGGAGCAGCAGGTGAGCGCCGCGCTCTCCGCCGACCTCAGCCTCTTCTACAAGCGACTCGACGACCTCATCGTCGAGAACCCGACCTTCGCCGGGCTCGAGGACGCCTACTTCGTCAACGCCGGCATCGGCCGCATCTACGGCGGCGAGCTCATGGTGCGGCACGCCGCGGTCGACCGCTTCTTTGGTTGGGTGAGCTACACGCTCAGCCGCTCGCTCCGCAACGACGCGGGCGCCCGCGCCGCAGACGCAGACACCCTGCTCGGCGGCGACCCAGACCAGGGCTGGTACCCCTTCGACTTCGACCAGACCCACATCTTCGTGGCGGTCGCGGGCTGGAAGCTCCCGCGCGACTGGGGCGTGTCTGGTCGCGTACAGGCTGTGACCGGCAACCCCACCACGCCCTTCGACGGCGGCGTCTACGACATCGATCAGGACTTCTACTTCGGGTACTCAAGCGGACCGCGAAACGGCGAGCGGCTGCCGCCCTTCGTCGCGATCGACCTGCGGGTCGACCGCACCTTCACCTTCAAGGCGTGGCGCCTCGAGGCCTACCTCGACCTCCTCAACGTGGTGCGGGGCGAAAACCCCGAGTTTACGCTCTACAACTACGACTACACCGACTCACGGTACATCCGGGGCTTGCCGTTCATCCCGAGCCCTGGTGTTCAGGCCGAGTTCTTCTTCTAGACGCACCGCCCCAGACGAGACCCGACCGCGCGCCGCGACCGGCTGCGCCCTACTCCTGCGGCGCCAACCGCAGGGTGGTGGGCGCGCTCTCCAGCGCCGACACCGCCTTGCAACCCGCGACCGGAAACGGCCGCCCGTCGGTGCAGCCCACACCCACCACGACCACCGCGCGGATGGCCTGCGCCGACCCGGGATCGGCCTCCAGCCTGAACCGTGTTCCGTCCTTGTCAATCCTCTGTGCAGGCTGACTGGGGCCGCACGCAGGCTCGGGGATCGGTTCGTACTCCGTGGACTTCTCGTCAAAGGACTGCCAGGTCAACCCGCGACAAGCCGGCAGGTGGACCGGCTCACCCGTCGCGCGAACCAGCGCCACCGGCCGCTCCCCTGCGGCGACCGGCTGCAGCTCGACCGACACCACGGGCTCAGCGGCCGCCGACACCGAATGTCCCAGGATCAGGGCAGGAAGCACGACAGACAGCATGGCGACTCCAGGTGGCCCGCTCGCCGTCGCTGGCGGTGGACCGGTCCACTGATGATACCGCACGGCAGGCCCGTCCCGGCACGCGACCCCCTCGGCCGCCAGCCCACCGCCCTCCGCCAAATTCATGCGTTATACTCCGCCGACCTCAGGGCAACCTGCGAACCGAATCTCGGTACACGCCGGCCACCGCCCCGCCAGAACCGCCCCCACAACGGCATTCTGGAAACGCGGTTCTCGCCCTTCTCCTTCTCGCTGATTCCCCTGCCCCCGCCGGAGCACCTGGAGAACCCCTCATGCGCGCTGCTCTGAAGCTGGTCGCACCGATCACAGCACTGATCGGTCTGACCCTGGCCGCTCCCCCCACCGCCGAAGCCGGGTCCCGACCGGGCGAGAAGGCGCTCGACGAGTTCAAGGACGACGGCCACAAGTACAACGTCGTCCAGAACCGCTTCTTCCTCAAGAAGAACCGCTTCGAGATCTCGCCGATGTTTGGGTATGTGCCCAACAATCCCTTCGCTCAGCGGTACGTCGGCGGCTTGCTCGCCGCCTACCACTTCGGCGAGAACTTCGCCGCCGAAGGGGCGTTCATCTACTCGCCCGAGCGCGGGTTGAACGACCTCAAAGATCTGACCCACACGCTGGTCAACATCGCCCACGAGGGCGCCGAGGGCGTCGAGTTCCAGCAGCCGGTGGACAAGCTCGTGCTCGGCGCGACCTTCGCCGCCCGCTGGGCTCCGATCTACGGCAAGATCAACCTGCTCGGCGAGCGGGTGGCCAACTTCGACTTCTACGTCATCGGCGGCCTCGGCATGCTGAGCGTGGCCAAGTACTACGCCGTCTACGATGACAGCGTCGGCGAGGGAGGCGGCCCGCCCACCAGGCTCGAACCGCTGGGCAACAAGGCCGTGGTGCCCATCAACGTGGGCATCGGCATGAACTTCTTCCTGAGCAGCAGCGTCGCCCTCAAGATCGACGCCCGCAGCTACCTCTATTTTGACAAGAAGCCGCAGTACAACCCCGAGATTCCTCAAACCGAATCTCGGCTGTACAACAACTTCGTCGCGTCGGCAGGCGTCAGCATCTTCTTCCCGAAGATGCAGCCGCGCCAGTACGACTTCTAGGCACTGAGGACCACACGACATGCGCATTCAGCACATCATCGGCGCCCTCGGGGCGCTCGCCCTGGGCCTCAGCGGCACCGCCTGGGCCAACGACCACGCCACCCTGTCCCCGGGTGACGCGGTCGCCCAGAGCGACGAAGACT
>JBDQIL010000500.1:0-4452 GCA_040264415.1 Myxococcota bacterium | reverse complement strand
CTGCCGCCCCCCGGCGTGCGCGAGGGTCAGGCCACCCGAGGTGCCCCGTGATCCGCCGCGCCGCGGCCCGACTGGCCGCTCTGACCCTGACGGTGGGCGTGGCCCACGCGGAGCCCGCTCCATCTCGGCCTCGGCGGCGTCGCGCAGCGGAGCGGGCGCTCACCATGGCGCTGCCCGACCAGCAAGCGCCCTACTTCGTGGCCTATGAGCTGCTCGATGGCGAGGTGGCCACCGCCTCGGCCCTGTTGGGCGCCCTCAGCCACTACGACCACGGGCCCTACCGCAACCTGCGGGCCGAGGTGCGGGTGGGTGACTACGACTTCGACAACGGGAACTTCAACGTCTCCTTCGGCGAGCGGGACGGCGTTCGCGTGCGGGGGCTGCCCCACGAAGACGTGGACGTGGCCCTCCGGCGCGAGCTGTGGATGGCCACCGACCACGCCTACAAGGGCGCCGCAGAGCAGCTCTCGGCCAAGAAGGCGGCCCGCGAGGGCAGCCAAGCCGAGCCGCAGCCCGACCTGTACCGGGTCGAGCCCCTGGTCACCGACCCCGTGGCCCGTCCCTCCGCAGACGGCGAGTGGGCGCGCACCGTGGCCCAGCAGCTGAGCGGGCGCATGGCGGATCACCCCGCCATCGAAGAGGGCGGCGCCATCGCCCGTGACTGGCAGGGCGTGCGCGTGGTGGTCAACACCGAAGACACCCGCGCCTGGCTGCCCACGGGCTTCGCCGTGGTCCGGGTCGAGGCCATCATGCGGGCGAGCGACGGCGCGAAGCTGCGCGACACCCGCTCCTGGGTGGGCCGCACCGCCGCCGACCTGCCGCCCATCGAGGATATGCTGGCCGAGGTCGACGCCATGGTCGCGTGGGTCGACGCCCTGCGCGAGGCGCCGGTCGAGGAGGACTACCTCGGCCCCGTGCTCTTCGAGCAGGCCGCGGCGGTCGCGCTCTCCCGCCAGCGGGTGGTGCGGGATATCCCCGGCACCCCGCCGCCCGAGCGCGCCCCCGACCCCTTCACCGAGGGCCAGACCGGGCCGCCCACCGCCCGGGTGGGCCGCCGCCTGCTGCCCGAGGGCTGGGCGGTCATCGACGACCCCACCGCCATGCCCGGCGAGGCCGGCCACTACGCCCACGACTTTCAGGCCGTGCCCGGCCAGCGGGTCGAGCTGGTGCGCGACGGCGTGGTGCGCGACGTGCTGATGTCGCGGGTGCCGCGCAAGGGCTTCGACGGCAGCACCGGCCACGGCCGCGCGCTGGGCGCCGACCGCCGCGAGGCCATCCCGTCGGTCATCTCGCTCGCGCCCGACCGGGCTCGCTCCGACGGCCGCCTGCGCCGCAAAGCCCTGCAGCTCGCCCGTCAGGCCGGCAACGACTACGTCTTGGTGGTGCGACGGGTCGAGCCGCCGGCCCTGTCCGAGGACTTCCACATGGCCTTCTCGGGGGACGGGCCGCTGCCTGGCCTCACCCGCCCGTCCGAGGTCTACCGCCTCTACCCAGACGGCCGCGAAGAGCCCGTGCGAGGCGCCCACTTCCTGGGCGTCGACCGCCGGGTGCTGCGCGACATCGCCATGGCCGGCGCGCCGGGTGAGCCGGTGGGCGTGATGGACAGCTCTCCGGGCCCGGGGCGCTTCAGCATCGGCACCATCGGCGGGCTGCCCGCCACCTGGGTCACCCCCCCGGTGGTGATCACCGAGCTGGAGCTGCGCGGGTCGGGCGGCCGCGAGCCGCGCGTCATCGGCCCGCCGCCGGTGTCGCAGAAGGCCACCCGCGTCACCGCGCCGCCCGAAGGCTGAGGTCGGTCAGCGCCGCCGTCGGGCCGCGCCGAGCAGGGACAGACCGAGCAGCCCGAGCCACCCCAGGGGGGCGGCGCGCGCCGTCGCGCAGCCGCAGCCGCTCTCGGAGGCGGAGGACGGGTCAGAGGAGGCGGGCGCGCCGCTGTCGGCGTCGCCAGACCCGTCTGGTCCGCTCGGGTCGTCGAGGCCATCGATGTTGGCCACCGGCAGGTCCCCCAGATCGGGGCACGCGGGGTCGTCGGCGGTGTCGCAGGCCACCTGAAAGCGGAGCGTGGTGGCGCCGGTGGAGGTCTGGCCGTCGATGGTCTCGGCGCCCGCGCGCAGGCGCGCCGTGTACCAGCCGCCGGGGAGCAGCGCCTCGTCGGGCTGCAGGCGCACCAGGCGGGTGGGGTCGGCCCCCCAGCGGTTCGACGCGGCGGTGAAGGCCACCGGGGAGCCGGCCTCATCCACCAGCTCGAGCAGGTCGGGCTCGTAGGCGACGCCCTGGCCGAAGACCAGGCTGACCCAGCTGTCCACGACCGCTGGATCACCCGAGCGGAGACGGCGCGGCGCCTCGGGGAAGGCGAAGGTGACCGGGTCGTCGGCAGGCAGGCCGTCGTGCAGCCGCGCCCAGATGGCCTGCTGGTAAGCCATCGTGGGGAAGACCTCGGCCCGCAGACTGCCCGGCACGTCGGGGTCGAGGTAGTGCTGCCGACCCCACGGCATGGTGTCGGCGTAGGTCTGGCCGAGCGACCGGGCGATGGACAGGCCCACGCCGTCGTTGATGTAGGCGTCGGTGACGCGGCTCACGGCGCGGTCGATGACATCGGCGGTCACGTCGGCGTCGAGGTCGGCGGTCAGCGCGAGCACGGTGTCGAGCGGCAGGTCGCGCACCGGCACGAAGCGCAGGTGGCCGTCCACCGCAAGGAAGCCGTCGGTGCCGGGGTCGGTCTCGGACTGCCCCGCGCCGTCGCGCTCCTCCACCTGGTGCAGGAAGAGCGAGTCGAAGAGCGTGTCTTGCAGCCCGTGCGACGCGCAGCCCATCAAGAAGGCGACGCGCTTGCGCGACTCGAGGCTGTCCCAGGGGGGCGGGTCGTTGGCCTGCATCCAGGCGACATAGTCCTGGATGAACGGCTCCCAGTGGGCGTGCTCGGAGTAGGCCCGGGCCGCGGGCTCGTCGAGAGCGTAGCCCGTGTCGGTGAACACGGCGCCGAAGAGCAGCGCGTTGAAGACCTCGGGGTCGTCCAACAAGAAGGCCCGCAGCTCATCGTCGGGCATGTTCTCGACGGCCCAGCCGGTCACATGGATGTGCCCCCACAGCCCGTGGGCGTTGGCGCGCCCCGGGGCCGCGAGGGCCACACACAGCGCCGCCCCTGCGACAGCAGCCGAGGGGCGGAGGGGGCGGAGCATGGGCGCAGCCGGGGCCGAGAGTGCCGAGGCTATAATTCGATGCCGCCGGGCAAGCACACGCTCAGCGGGGGCTCCCAGATGCAGAGCACACCCTCGGTGACCAGCCCGGCGCAGTCGGCCTCGGTGGTGGCGTCGTCGCAGGTGGGCGGCGGGGCGGTGCCGTCGCTGCCATCGGTGGTGCCGTCCGTGCCATCGCTGCCATCCGAGCCGTCGCTGCCATCCGAGCCGTCGCCGCCGGCAGCGCCGCAGTCTTCGTCGGGGCCGCTGGCCTCGTAGTCACCCTCGTGGCGCGTGTGGTCGTTGCGGCCCTGGCCGTCCCACGCGTTCGCGTTGACGTGGATGAGGACGTAGGGGTTGGAGTCGCTGCTGGTCGCGTGGCACAGCCACACCTTGCCGGCCGCGGCGGCGCTACGAGCGCTGGACACGCCGTCTGCGTCGGGGCGCTGGGCGTCAGGAGCGCAGCCGATGGCGAGGGCGAGGACGACAGAGGCGAGACGCAGGGGCATGGGGGCTCCGAGAGGGGGGTTGCGGATCCGCAATAGACCATGGCGCACCCGATCCGACACCAAAGTCTCTCCCGCGCTGCACATTCGCGGGCGAATGTTCCACGGGCGGTGGCGACGACGCCCAGCTGAGGCCGATCGCGGACCGCGTCGTTAGACCCCCGCCCATGCCCAGCATCTCGCCCATGCTCTTGCGCCTGTTGCTCTACAGCGTCCTCGCCGTGGGGGTCACCTGGCCGCTCGTGACCGATCCGGCGGGGCTGGTGGTGGGGGCGCCCCGCTCGGATGTGTGGAACAGCCTCTGGGGGCTCTGGTTCGTGGAGCAGCGCGGCCCGCTCCCCGTGCACACCGCGCTGCTCGATCACCCCACCGGCGGCCGCATCGCCGTCGCCGACCCCCTCAACGCGGTCCTGGCCTGGCCGCTCACGGCGGTCTTCGGGCCCGTGGCGGCCTACGCCGCGGTGGTCCTGGGCAACCTCGTCTTCGGCGGGCTGATGGCCGACGCGCTGGGCCGGGCGCTGGGCGGTCGCGGCTGGCTGGCGGGCGCGGCCTGGATGCTCGCCCCGCTCACCCTGTCCCACCTGCACAACGGCAGCTCCGAGGCCGTGGGCATCGGCTGGCTGCCGTTGGCCTGCCTCGCCGTGGTGCGCGCGGTCGAATCCGGGGCGTGGCGGTGGCGAATCAGCGCCGGCGTCGCGCTCACGCTCTGCGCGCTGTCGGGCTGGTACGCGGGCGTGGGCGCCTGGATCTTCGTGGGCGCGGTGCTGGTG
>JBDQIL010000499.1:0-4463 GCA_040264415.1 Myxococcota bacterium | reverse complement strand
GGTCGAGCCAGACGGTGGGCACCGTGGGCACGCCGCGGGCGGCGAGCTCGCGCAGGTAGCGCTTGTCGGCGTTCCAGCGAAGGACGGGCGGCGGGTTGAGCACAGGGATCGCGGCGCCCAACGCGTCCATGCGGTCGAGGAAGGCCTCGACCCGCTCGGTGTAGTCCCAGGTGGTGCCCACCACGGCGGCCGCGTAGCCGGCCACGCCATCGGGGGGCTGGAGGTCGGGGTCGTCCCACACCCGCAGGTCGAGCTCGATGCCGGCGGCGGCGCAGGCCGGGCGGAGCGCCCCGAGCTGCAGCTCCAGCTCGAAGAGGTCGTCTCTCACTGCGGCGCCGCCGGGCACCATGTCAGACGAGGTCAGGTAGGCGACGCGGCGCATGGGGGCTCCGTCACTCGCCGAACAGACCGGCGTCGAGCCCACAGACATCGACCTCGCCAGACTGGTCGCGCGAGTTGGTGACGGCGGCCAAGCCGTCGTCCTGGAAGGTGATGGTGATATCGACGAGGCCCGTGTCGACCCGCGCCACGCCGCCGATGGGCGCGAAGCAGCCCGAGCCGGTGGCCACCGTGACGCCGTCGAGCGCCACCTCTTCGGTGGAGCCAGCCGACAGCGTGGCCAGGCCGGACAGGCTCAGCGGGCCCGCCAAGGTGCCGGTGAGGTCGAGCCGGGCCTCGGGGATCTCGGCGCCGGCGAGGTCGAGGTCGGCGCCCAGCGCGCCGCCCGCTTCGAGATCGCCGTCGAGCGAACCGCTCACCGACACCGGGCCCACGGCGAGGGCGGCGAGGGCGGTGGAGAAGGTCGCCGCCGTGAGGTCGAGGCGGAAGCCGCCATCGACCGCGCCCCGCACCCAGCCGCGCTGGGGCACGCAGCCGTCGTAGGCCACCGTCACGTAGCCCTCGATGCGGGACATGCCGGGGCAGACCGTGGCGTCTTCGTCGAGGGCGAGGCGGGCGGGCGCCGCCAGCTCGGCGGCCAGCGCGCCGAGCTCGATGGCCTGCACCGCCAGGGCCACGCTGCGCTGCTCCTTGGCGCCGATGCCATCTTCGGCGCACCCGACGAGAGCGACGGCGAGGGCCAGGGCCAGGGGTCGTTGCATGGGCGCCTCCAGGGCGCGCAGCCTATCGCGGCGCACGCCAGCCCGGCTCGCCTACGGCGTCGAGATGGTCGCGCGGCCTGCCGTTCTGTCGCGGAGGACCCCCTCCACCTCCGCCGCCTCGGCCTCGGGGACGTCGAGCAGCAGGGTGACCCGCGCCCCGTAGTCTTCAGCCGAGGGCGCCAACCCCACCTCGGCCAACGCCTGCTTCACCGCTGCGGTGTCGGCATAGTCGAAGGTGACCTGGCGGGGCACGGTCCGCGGAATCTCGACCACCACCGCCCGGTCGAGGGCCATCCCCGCGCAGCCACCGTAGGCCCGGATGAGCCCGCCGACGCCCAGCTTGGTGCCGCCGTACCAGCGGGTGACGACCACCACCAGGCCGTGCAGGTCGTTGCCTTCGATGCGCGCCAGGATGGGACGACCCGCCGAGCCGCCAGGCTCGCCGTCGTCGGCGCTGCGGGTGCGCCCGTCCATCAGCCGGTAGGCCCAGCAATGATGGGTGGCGCCCGGCCACTCGGCGCGCACCGCGTCGATGGCGCTCATCGCGGCGCCCTCGTCGGGGGCCGGGGTCACGGTCGCCACGAAGCGCGAGCCCTTGACCGGCTCCATCTCGAAGCGCGAGCCCACGGTGATGGTGCGCAGCGCGGTCAGGGCGCCCCCGCGAGGTGCAGGTGGTGAAAGGCGGCCACCACCAGCGCGTGGGTGATGGCGCCGTCGCGGATCAGGCCCGGGATGGCGGACAGCGGCGCCGTTCGCACCCGGATCTCCTCGTTGGGGTCGAGGGCACGCTCGCCCATCTGACGCACACCACGCACGAGCACCGTCGCGCACCGGTTGGACTGCAGCGCGGGGTTGGGCTCCACCATGCCGATCTGCTCCGCGACGCCGCCCCGATAGCCGGTCTCCTCGGCGAGCTCGCGGGCGCCAGCGGTGAGGAAGTCCTCCCCCGGGTCCACCATCCCGCCAGGGATCTCGAGGGTGATGGCCCCGGTGCCGTGCCGATACTGCTCGATGAGCACGACCTGATGGTCGTCAGTGAGGGCGATCACGTTGACCCAGTCGGCTGTGTCCAGCACCACGAAGTCGCTGGCGTGGTTCGGGCGCAGCTGAGAGCGCGCGCGTACCGAGCGCACCGTCAGGATGCCGAGATCGAGCACCGGGCGTTGCGCGTCGATGGTCCAGGGCAGCACGGGAGCGTCGGTCACGGGGCCTCCAGCGCCCCGGAGCTAACGCAGCGCGGCCTCGACGCGGCCTCGACGCGGCCTCAGCGCGGCGGGGTGTCGCGACCGGCTCGCTTGGCCTCGTACATGGCCGCGTCGGCGCGGCGCATCACGTCTTCGAGTCGCTGGTCCGCATCGACGTCCCAATGCGCGATGCCCATGCTGTACTCCAGGGTCCACGGCTCCCCGCTGCCGGTGTTGTAGGCGTCGACCGCCGCGGAGAGCCGATCGTGCACCCCCGAGGCGACCATGCGCCCTGCGCTGCAGCCCACCACGGCGAACTCGTCGCCGCCCACCCGAGCCACCCAGTCGGTCGCCCGGAAGACCTGCCCCAAGATCTCCGACATGGCCACCAGCGCGCGGTCGCCCGCCTCGTGGCCGTAGGTGTCGTTGATGGCCTTGAAGTGGTCGAGGTGGATGAGGGCCACCGAGAGGTCGGCCAGCATGGCGGGGTGCCGCTCACCGGCCGAGGCCAGCTGCCGCGTGACGTTGTCGTAGCCGCGGCGGTTGCACAGGCCCGTGAGCGCGTCGCTGGTGGCGTCGGCCAGGGTCGCGAACTCCGCCTCGACCATCGCGGCGATGTCTTCGAGGCAGGCGATCTGGGCGGGGCCCAGGTTGCGCGGCTGCTGGTCGATGACGCAGAGCGTGCCGATGGTGCGCCCGTTCACCCGCAGGGGGGCCCCCGCGTAGAACCGGATGCTGGGGTCTTCGGTCACCAGCGGGTTGTCGTGGAAGCGCTGGTCGCTGCGCGCGTCGCGCACGATCAGCGGGCTGTCTTGGAGGATGGTGTGCCCGCAGAAGGACTCGGCGCGACCGGTCTCGGTGGCCACCAGGCCCTGAACCGACTTGAACCACTGCCGGTCGGAGTCCACCAGGCTCACCAGCGCGACCGGGACGCCGAGGATCCGACGCGCCAGTCGCACGTGTCAGTCGAAGCGCTCCTCGGGCGGGGTGTCGAGGATCTGAAGCGACCGCAGGCAGGCGAGCCGCTCGATCTCGTCGATGGGGAGCACGGGGGGGATCATCGGCGACTCCGGGGAGACATCTCCGGTACGGCCGGGGATCGCCAAGCTGAAGCGTCATCTACGGCGCTCCACCCGGAACCTGCCAGAGCTGAATCACCGAGAGCGCGACGACGCCGGTGAGCACCACGCGCACCAGGAGCGCGCCCCCCCGCAGGGCGAGCGTGGTGCCCAGGGCGCCGCCCACGGCCGAGCCCGCCGCGAGCGCGAGCCCCGGCACCCAGGCCACCGCCCCCTCGGCGACGAAGACCAGCAGCGCCGGGACCGTGAAGACCAGCACCAGCAGGACCTTGATCGCGTTGGCCCGCACGAGATCGAGCGCGCCGGCGAGCACCAGCCCGGCGAGCAACAGCACCCCGACTCCAGCCTGTACGAAGCCCCCATACGCGCCGATGGCGAAGAAGATGGCGTGCCGCGCAGCCGCGGGGAGGCCCGCGCCTCCGCCCCGCAGCAGCCGCTGGGGGCGGGTCCAGAGGGCGACCACCACGAGCACCATCACCACCGCGATCGCGCGCCGGAGCCCCACCTCGCCCAGCTGCAGCGAGCCCCAGGCCCCGAGGGCGGCCCCGAGGGTGGTGGCCGGCAGGAGGCGCAGCGCGGCCCGCCCGTCGAGGACCCCGGCCGCCTGAAAGCGCCAGGCCGCGGTCGCGCTCTGCACCAGCACCCCCAGGCGGTTGGTGCCGTTGGCGACCCCCGCCGGGAGGCCCAAGAGCATGAGCGCCGGGAGCGTGAGCAGCGAGCCCCCCCCGGCCAGCGTGTTCACGACCCCAGCGGCCACACCCACCAGCACCAGCAGGCCGAGACCCACGGGGTCGGCGGCGTCGAAGGGCACATCGAGCAGGGTCTGCGGCAGGGCGCCTCACGCGGCGGGTGACGCGCAGCGGGCGCGCCGGTGTTGCACCCGTACCCGCCCCACCTGGAGCAGCCCATGACCCTGATCCCCCTGATGGCCCCCCTGATGGCCGGCGCCTTGGCCGCCGAGCGCGTCACCCTCGACAACGGCGCCACCCTGACCGGCGCCCTGGCGACCTGGGAGGCGGGCGGCGCCTGCCGGGTCTACGTGTCGGAGGGGCCGCTGGTCGACACCATCGTCGAGCTGCCGTGCGCGCGCGTCGCGAGCT
>JBDQIL010000498.1:0-4471 GCA_040264415.1 Myxococcota bacterium | reverse complement strand
GGATCGGACAGGGAGGGGCCATTCTGGGACACGACGGGCTCCGGCGGGGGCGGGGGAGACGGCGAGAGGGACGGCGCGGCCTGCCCCGTACAGGCGGCCAGCGCCGCGGCCAACAGCAGGGTCACAGGCGGCATTCGATCACCGGCGATGCGCGGTCAACGACGAGACGGGCTCAGCCCATCCACTGGCGCAGCCAGTCCATGTAGCGGCTCTCGTCGTCGGACAGGCCGCTGTCGCCGCTGTCGGTCGAGGTGTCGCCGCTGTCGGTGGTGGGCGCGGGCTTCTCGGCCTCGTAGGTGTACTTGCTCGAGGCCGCGTCGGCGTGCTGCCAGATCCAGGGCTTGTCGCCCTCGGTGCCCTTCTCGATCTCCTCTTTCGTGCGCTCCTCGCTCATGGAGTTGCGCACCATGGCCATGCCCTTGGCGCTCAGCCGCAGGCCCTTCGCGATGGCCGCCTTGACGTCTTGGCCGTCGCCGGTGGCGGTGGAGTGCAGGTTGAGCTGGTCGCGGTCCTCGGTGAAGGCGAAGTGGTCCTCCCAGAGGCAGGCCGTGGGGGCCGTGGGCCAGGGATCGCAGACCACCAGCTCGTCGTCGCCGTCTTTCTCGGCGTCGCCGATCACCACGAAGGCGTGATCGAGGCCCTCCTTGGCGGACTTGTGCACGGTGTGGCTGGTGTTGGTGCGCAGGTAGTCGAAGGCGATGGCGGCGTGCTCGCCGCAGTTGCCGCCCTGGGCGAGGTCGGCCTTGGCGGCGGTGAGGGCCTCGGGGTGGCTGCGGGCCAGGTCGTAGACCGACGGGTCGATCTCCCAGGCGCCCCGGTCGCGCATCGCGGCCATGCGGAAGTAGCTGTTGAAGTTCGTGGCCTTGAGGGCCTCGAGCTGGTTGCCTGCGCCGTGCGACAGCACGCCCTTGGTGTGGTCGATGCCGGTCTGGGCGTCGGTGATGCGGCCCATGGCCAGCGAGCTCACCGTCTTGCGGCCGAGGTTGCGGCGCTGCACGGCAGGCTGGCTGACGCTCAGCCGGCCGGGGGCGCGCAGCCCGTCGATCAGGCCCTGCACCGACTCGCCGGCGACCACGCGGTCGGCGACCTGGGTGGCGAAGGCCTCGTAGCGGTCGCCCTCTTGGCCGAGGCCGCTCGACGGCGCCTGGCCGGCGTCCTGCTGCATCACGTGCGTGACCTCTTCGGCCGCGAGGTGAAGCGTGGGCGTGCCGCCGAAGGCGACCGAGGTGCCGTAGGCGAAGGCCTCGGCGCCGATGCCCGCCGCCGCGGCTTGCGCCCCGGAGCCGGTGTGGGCCTGGATCTCGGAGAGGTCGTGGTGACCGAAGGCGGTCTGCAAGGCGTCGAAGTGGGGCAGGCGTCCGCCGCCACCCGAGGTGCCTTGCTCTGCCAGACGGGCGGCGCGCGCTGCGTTGCCGGCGCCGCCTCCGCGCTTGGTGGACTGCGCTGCGTCTCCGCCGCCGCCGGTGTCTCGCGCGGGTCGGTGGGCCTTTCCTGCCATGATCGCCTCCAGTGACCGCGCCGCAGGCGGTCGATGGCCTCCAACGTAGCGGATCGTCCGCCCGCGCGGGAAGATCTTCACGCAGCCATCACGCCCGCCTGGGCCCGATCACCCGCCGGCGGCCAGCACCTCGTCGGCCGCTCGATCGCCGGCCTCCAACGCCCCCTCCATGAAACCCACCTGCTCGGCGGCCGTCTCGGTGC
This sequence comes from Myxococcota bacterium, assembly GCA_040264415.1. Taxonomy (GTDB): domain Bacteria; phylum Myxococcota_A; class UBA796; order UBA796; family UBA2385; genus M30B51. The sequence continues at coordinate 2,770 of JBDQIL010000498.1, read as the reverse complement.
CCGCCCAGTGCAGGCGGCCCACGGGGGCGCGCAGGGCGGCGGCGGCCTCGGTGAGCAGCCCGGGGGGGGCGTTTCCCACCGGGCAGCCGCGGGTGTAGCGCTCGGCGCCCCAGTCTTGGATCAACAGCGCGCGGGGCGCGGACGCCGCGGCTCCGTAGAAGTCGGCCAGGGCGGTCGTCAGCGTGGCTCGCTGTTCGGCCTCGGGGCGGTCCTGCAGCGCTCGGGCGTGGGTGCCCACCACGAAGCCCACCAGCGCGCCGCATCGCCCATCTTGGGGGGAGTTGTCGTAGAGGATGCTGAAGGGGCCGCGGTCGCAGACCACCTCGCCGGACAGGCCCGCGTCGCGCCAGAACGGCCGCGGGTAGGTGGCGATCACCTTGGTGGTGCTGCCCATCGACAGCTTCTGGTGGAGCTGCTCGCGGCCCGCGGGCAGCAGCGGAGACCAGTCGATGCCGGAGCAGAGGTGGGGCGGCACCGCGATGATGGCGCGGCCGGCGGAGAAGGGCCCCCGGTCGGTGTGCACCGTGACGCCGTCGGGCCCGTGCGCCACCCGGCGCGCGGGGGCCCCGAGCACCACGCGATCGCCCAGCGGCGCCGCCAGCCGCCCGGCGATGGCGCCCATGCCCTCCACCAGCCGGTCTTGCTGGTGACCGCCGTCGGCCTCGATGAGGTGGGTGAAGCCGCCGCTCTGGGCGCAGTAGGTGAGGAACCACAGCATCGACAGCTCGGACGGCTCGGCGCCGAAGATCACCCGGATGGCCGGCGTCAGGGCTCCTTGGGCGCGGGCCGGGAGGTGCCGGTCCATGAAGCCCTGGAGGGTCTGGCTGTCGAGGCGTCGGGCGTCGGGTGCTGCGGTGGGATCGTCGCCCGGCACCGCGCGGGTCATGCGGTCGATGCGGCCCAGGGCGCGGTGCACCCGGAGCAGGTCGAGGATTGGGAAGGGCGGGATGGTCCCCGCGTAGCGCTTGCGGGCGCCGAGCACGTCGAGGATGGCCTCGCCCTCGCCCCAAGTGGGGAAGGTGGTGAGGCCGAGCTGGTCGATGAGGGCGTGCATGCGGTGCTGGGTGGGGCCCACCCACTGCGCGCCGCGGTCGTAGGCCACGCCGTCGACCACCTCGGTGAGGGTGCGGCCCCCCACGCGATCGCGGGCCTCGAGCACCACCACGTCGGCGCCCGCCTCGGCCAATCGGGTGGCTGCGCGCAGGCCCGACAGCCCGGCGCCCACCACGAGCACGTCACAGGGTGGAGTCACGCCCCGCACCAGCCGTCCTCGTCGTCGTCGCTGCGGTCGTCCTCGGGTTGAAAGGCGGGCTCCACCCGGTCGGCCGGCGGGGTGGGCGAGAAGCGGACCGCCTGGATGGTCTCGTGTCCGCGCAGCCGCGCCTTGCAGAGTCGGTGCAGGCCGTCCATCACCACCCCGGTGTCGCTCAACAGGATCGGGTAGGCGAGGTCGGCTTGCTGGATGCGGGCGAGGTGGTCGAGCACCCGACCCACGGTCGGCGTGTGGACGGTCCCGAACCAGCAGTCGAGCTCCCAGATGGCGTCGAACTCGGACAGGGGGACGGGCTGGGCCGGCAGGCCATCTGCGAGCTGCCAGAGGCGGGTCACCCGCCACACGTGGCGCTGGCCGTCGATCTCGACGCTGTGGGTGCGCTCATCCATGCAGGAAGGCCTCGGTGAAGCGGGCGGTGTCGGACTGGATGCGGGCTGCGTCGAGGCCGAACCGCGCGAGGTCGTAGTCGTGGGGGCTCTGGTAGGCCCGCTGCGTCTCGGCGCGGGCCGCCAGCGTGGCGGCGAGCGCCGCGTCCACCGGGTGCCCCACGAAGCCGAGCGCCTCGGTCATCAGGCCGTCGAAGTCGCCCATCAGGCGGGGGAAGGGCACCACGAAGACCCGCGCCCGGTCGACGCGGCCGCCCGTCCAGTCGTCGGTGAACCGATTCAGCAACATCACCAGGCCGCCGTAGAGACGGTCGAGGTAGCGGCGCCGGTGGGCCTCGGGCAGCGACCAGAAGCCGAAGGCGGCGTCGAGCACGCCGGTCACCAGCGACATGGCCGACGGGATGGTGCTGGCCGGGTCGCGGGCCATGTAGAGCACGCGGGCCTCGGGGAAGCGCTGCTGGAAGGCGGGCATGCAGGCGCCGAGCCCGAAGACCTTGGCCACCACGCGGTGCGCGTCGTGGGCCACCTGCGACCGACGCCAGAGCTGCTCGAACCAGTCGAAGTCGCGGGCGGTCACGTCTCGACGCGTGGGGTCGAAGTAGCCGAGCAGGTCGCGCTGGTGGTGGGCCATGAAGAAGGCGTAGAGGAAGAAGCCGTCGGTGAAACGGAACAGTGCAGAGACATCGTCCGTCTCGACGTGGGTGAGCCCGGTCTTGTGGGCGGCCGAGGTGTGGTAGCGGGTGGGGCTCACCCGCTCGAGCAGGGGCAGGAGCGGCCGCAGCACGGCCTGCTGGGTGAGCGAGGGGTAGACCATCTGCCAGACCTGCCGCCCGCAGCCCACCCGCTGGTCGACCAAGAAGCGCTGCAGAAACGTGGTGCCCGACCGCGGGTTGCCCACGATCACCACGGGCGGGCCCAGGCTCGTGCGGCGCAGGCGGCCGCTCCACACCGGATCGAGCGCCAGGCCCACGCGCCCCATCGCGCGGACGGCGGTGAGCGCCATCGCCGCTGCGGCGCCCTTGCCCGGCGCGCGCAGGCCGCGGGCGGCGGCGCTCCAGAGCCAGCCCAGGCGGCCCAGCGTGCCGACCGTCAGCGGGGCGGGGGCGTGGGC
>JBDQIL010000497.1:0-4474 GCA_040264415.1 Myxococcota bacterium | reverse complement strand
GCTACAAAGACCCCGTGCTCGTGAGCGGCACCGACGGCGTGGGCACCAAGCTGCTCGTCGCGCAGACGCTCGGCCGCCACGACAGCATCGGCGTCGATCTGGTGGCCATGTGCGTCAACGACATCGCGGTGCTCGGCGCCGAGCCGCTCTTCTTCCTCGACTACTTCGCCACCGGCAAGCTGGCGCCCGAGGTGGCGGTCGAGGTCGTGCGCGGCATCACCGACGGCTGCAAGCAGGCCGGCTGCGCGCTGGTGGGGGGCGAGACCGCCGAGATGCCCGGCATGTACGGCCCGGGTCACTACGATCTGGCCGGCTTCGCGGTGGGCGCGGTCGAGCGCGACGCCCTGATCGACGGCGCGCGCATCCAGCCGGGAGACGCCCTGGTGGGCCTGCCCAGCAGCGGCATCCACTCCAACGGCTTCAGCCTGGTGCGAAAGCTGGTGGCCGACCTCGACTGGTCGCAAGAGCACGGCCTGGGCGCGCCCCTGGGCGACGTGCTGCTCACCCCCACCCGCATCTACGTGCGTGACTGCGACCGCCTGCGCGCCGACTTCGACGTGCGCGGCTTCGTGCACATCACGGGCGGCGGCTTCCCCGGCAACATCCCCCGGGTGCTGCCCCAGGGCCTCGGCGCCGTGCTCGACCAGGGCTCGTGGCCCACGCTGCCCATCTTCGAGTTGCTGGCCCGCTTGGGCGATCTGTCCGACCGCGACCAGCACCGCACCTTCAACAACGGGCTGGGCATGGTGGCCGTGGTGCCAGCGGACCAGGCCGAGGCCGCCGCCGCCTCGGTGGGCGGCTTCGTGGTGGGGCGCGTGGTAGACGACGCCGAGGTGGGCCCCGAGCGCGTCGCGGTGCGATGACCGGCCCGGCACCGGTGGGTGTGCTGGTCAGCGGGCGGGGCTCCAACCTGCAGGCCCTGCTCGACGCCGCGGCCGCACCCGACTGCCCCTTCCGGGTGGCCGTGGTGCTCTGCAACCGCCGCGACGCCGCTGCCCTCGACCGCGCCCGCGCGGCCGGCGTGCCCGCGGTCTGGATCCCCCACCGCGGCAAAGACCGCGCCGACTTCGACGCCGAGCTGGTCACGGCCCTGCAGGCGCACGGCGCGGCCTGGGTGGTGTGCGCGGGCTTCATGCGGGTGCTCACGCCGGTGCTCCTCGACGCCTACCCAGAGCGCGTGCTCAACATCCACCCCAGCCTGCTGCCGGCGTTCCCGGGCCTGAAGGGGCCGGCCCAGGCGCTCGCGCACGGCGCCCGCGTCGCCGGGTGCACCGTGCACCTCGTCACCGCAGGGGTCGACGCGGGGCCCATCGTCGCCCAGGGCGCCTGCCCTGTGCAGCCCGGCGACACCGCCGACACCCTGGCCGCCCGCATCTTGCGCCTCGAGCACACGCTCTTGCCCCAGGTGGTGGGCTGGGCCGCGCAGGGGCGCTTGCGGGTCGAGGCGGGCCGCGTGGTGCTCGACCTGCCGCCCGGCCACTCTGCGTCAATCTGGACCGCGTGAGCCCTCAGACCGGGGCGTTCTCGCGCACGCGGTCGACCCGGATGACGCCCTCGATCTTCTCGAGGTTGCGGATCAGGCGGGTGAGCTGGGCCACATCCGCCACCGACACCTCGAGGGTGAACATCGCCTTGTGATCGTCGATGCCCTTGGCCTCCATCCGGTTGACGTTGACGTCGGAGGTCTTGCAGGCCGCGCCGATGTCGGCGAGCAGCCCCGGCTCGTCGGCGCAGATGATGCGCAGCTCGCCCGAGTGCATGCCCTTGGCCCCCCGGTGCCACTGCACCGGCACGCGGCGGTCGTCTTCGAGGCTCATGACGGTCTTGCACGTGCGGTGGTGCACGGTGATGCCGCGGCCGCGGGTGATGTAGCCGACCACCGGCTCGCCGGGCAGCGGGTTGCAGCACCGCGCGTAGTTCACCAGCACGTCGCTCTGGCCGTTGATGAGCACCGGCGACTCGCTGCGCCGCCGCAGCTTGGAGATGAGCGTCGCGAGCGCGCCCTTCTGCGACTCGTCTTCGGGCTCGAGCTGGTCAGCGGGCACCAAGTCCGTGAGCACCTTGCGAACGGGCAGGTGACCCTGGGCCATCGCCAAGAACAGGTGCTCCTCTTTTCGGTGCCCGTGCGCCTTGGCCGCCTCGAGGATCTCGCCCCGCTTCAGCATCTTGGCGAAGTTGAAGCCGCGCTTTCGAAGCTCGTTGTCGAGCATCTGGCGACCGGTCTCCATGCCCTTGATGCGCTCCTCTTCGCGGATGGTGCGCCGGATCTTGGACAAGGCGCGGCCGGTCTTGGCCCACTCGAGCCACGCCCGCGACGGCTTCTGGTCGGCCCGGCGGATGATCTCGGCGGTGTCGCCCGCCGACAGCTCATGGCGGAGCGGCACCATGCGCCCGTTCACCAGCGCGCCCGTGCAGGTCGCCCCCACCTCGGTGTGGATGGCGTAGGCGACGTCGAGCACCGTGGCCCCGTCCGGCAGAAACTTCACGTCGCCCCGCGGGGTGAACACGAAGATCTCGTCGCTGAACAGGTCGACCTTGACCGTCTCGAGGAATTCGGTGGGGTCGTCGACTTCGCGGGCGGCCTCGAAGAGCTCGCGCAGGCGCGCGATCTTGCTCAGGTCTTCGCGGGACAGCGCGAGGTGGCCCTCTTTGTAGCGCCAGTGCGCCGCGATGCCGAACTCGGCGATGCGGTGCATCTCATGGGTGCGAATCTGCACCTCGATCTGCCGCCCGTCGGGCCCCAGGATCACGGTGTGGAGCGACTGGTAGCCGTTCGACTTGGGGTTGGCGATGTAGTCTTTCAGCCGCTCGGGCACGTGGCGGTAGCTGGCGTGAATCAACCCCAGCGCGGTGTAGCAGGCGCCCAGATCATCGACGAAGACCCGGAAGGCGTCGCGGTCGTGGATCTGCTCGTAGGTGAGGTTCTGGTGCCGCATCTTGCTGTAGATCGACCACAGGTGCTTCGGGCGACCCTTGACCTCGCAGTCGACCGACCGCTTGGCGAGCTGATCCTTCAGCTCGGTGGCGGTGCGGGCGATCCAGGCCTGCCGCTCCTCGTGCTTCTCGCCGATGCGCGCCTCGAGGCCCTGGTAGACCTCGGGGTGCAGGTAGCGAAAGCAGAGGTCTTCGAGCTCGCTCTTGAGCTGCGCGAGACCCAAGCGGTTGGCGATGGGCGCGTAGATCTCCATGGTCTCGCGCGAGATGGCCGCCTGCCGGTCGGGATTCATGTGGACCATCGTGCGCATGTTGTGCAGGCGGTCGCAGAGCTTCACCAGGATGACCCGCACGTCGCGGGCCATGGCCAACACCAGCTTGCGGAAGTTCTCGGCCTGGGCCTCATGCTTCGACCGAAAGTTCAGCTTCCCGATCTTGGTGACGCCGTCGACCATCTCGGCCACCTCGACGCCGAACTGGGCGTGGAGGTCTTCTTGGGTCGCGAGGCAGTCCTCCATCGTGTCGTGCAGCAAGCCCACTGCGATGGTGTCGACGTCCATGTGCAGGTCGGCGAGCAGGCCGGCCACCGCGATGGGGTGGATCAGGTAGGGCTCGCCGCTCTTGCGCATCTGCCCGGCGTGGGCCCGCGCCGAGTAGACGTAGGCCCGCATGACCAGGTCGAGATCCGCGTCTGGCGCGTACCCCTTGACCCTGTCGAGGATGTCGTTGAGGCGCATGGCTCTCGGACCTTCCTGTCGTGCGGAGCGGTGGATTGTAGGCACGCTGTCGCCGAGGCGCCACCCCCGACCTGCAGGAGGGGCGAAGGGCGCGCGCCGAGAGTCCGCTCGTCGCCGATCTAACGCGCGACCGGAGCGGTCTCATCCTCACCGCGAACAAATCTGCGCACCAGCGAGTCGAGGCGGGCGCGGCGGCGCAGCTCAGCGACGAGGATCGCCTGAAACTGATCGTGGGCCGAGGACAGGTCGTCGTTGACCACGAGGTAGTCGAACTCGCCACAATGGTTGATCTGCAGGCGCGCGTCGGTGAGGCGACGGTGGATGACCGCTTCGGAGTCGGTCGCGCGGCGCCGCAGGCGGGTCTCGAGCGCGTCCATGCTGGGCGGCAGCACGAACAAGCTGATGGCCTCGGGGAGCGCAGCGCGCACCTGCTGGGCGCCTTGGTAGTCGATCTCGAGGATGATGCTGCGGCCCGCCGCGAGCTGCTCGACGACGGGCGGGCGCGGGGTGCCGTAGCGGTTGCCGTAGACCTCGGCGTACTCGAGCATGTCGCCCGAATCGACCAGCTCGGTGAAGCGCTCCTGAGACACGAAGCGGTAGTCTTTGCCGTCGACCTCGCCGGAGCGGGCGGCGCGGGTGGTCGCCGAGACGGAGAAGCCCAGCTCGGGGATGACCTGCAGGGCCTTCTTCACCAGGGTGGTCTTGCCGGTGCCCGAGGCGCCGGTCACCACGAACAGGGCGCCGCGGTCGGGGCGGGTCCAAGTGGACAGGTCGAGGGCCATCGTTCAGCCGGGGCGGGGGGT
>JBDQIL010000496.1:0-4476 GCA_040264415.1 Myxococcota bacterium | reverse complement strand
TTCGTCACCCTGGCCCAGGCGCAGGCCCCCGCCGACGCCGTCACCACGCTGCAGGCCACCCTCGACCTGGGCGCCCTCGACCCGCCGCTCTCGAGCGCCCCCGAGCGCGTCGTGGTCTACCTCGAGGGGCCGGCGGCGGGCGTCGACCTCGACGTGCAGGCCGCCCGCGTCAGCCCCGCCTGCCCTTGACCGCCCCGCCCTCGGGCACCGCGGGGCCCGCCAGGGTGTCCCACCGATGCCGCCAGCTCGACTCGAGGTCGCCCCCGTAGACGTGCAGCGCGCGCAGCGGCTGGTCGAGGGGGGTTCGGATGGCGTGGACGGCGTCAGCGCCGAGCAGCAGCACCCCACCCGCCCCCACCGATCGGGCGCCGGTCTCCACCAGACCGTCGCCTCGCCGACGGTACAGGCGGTTGTGCTCTTCACCGGCGTACACGCCAATGGCCGCCCAGATGCCGTGGCTGTGGATGCGGCTCGCAAAGCCCGGCGCCAGATCGACGTGCAGCACGGTGACCGTCGGGCCGGCGAACAGGCGCGCCACGCCGCGCCCGTCGGCCTGGGGGAAGGCGGCGGTGCGGGCCCAGAGCGCCGGGTCGGCGACGGCCCGCAGCAGCAGCGACTGCGTGGCCGCCGCCGGCCGAGCCGCGCCCGCTGCCGCCTGGCAGCCAGCCACAAAGCGATCCATCGACATCATGCGCCCACCCTACAACGCGACGGTGGCGGGGGGCGCGGGATACGCGGCGCGCATGACGGCCTTCGATCTCATCGTGGTGGGCGCCGGCCACGCCGGCTGCGAGGCGGCCCTGGCGGCGGCGCGGCTCGGGCGTCGGGTGGCCATGGTCACGCTCCAAGCCCGACATGTGGGTCGCCTGTCGTGCAACCCGGCGATCGGGGGGCTGGCCAAGGGCCACCTCGTCCGCGAGATCGACGCGCTCGGGGGCGCCATGGCCCGGGTGGCCGACGCCAGCACCATCCAGTTCCGCCGGCTGAACACCCGCAAGGGGCTCGCCGTGCGGGCCAGCCGCGCCCAGGTCGACATCGATCGCTACCCGGCCGAGATGCAGGCCGTGCTGGCCGCCACACCCGGGCTCAGCCTGCTCGAGGGCGAGGTCGCCGGGCTCCGGCTGGTCGGGGGGCGGGTCGCGGGTGTCACCCTGTCCGACCACACGGCGCTGCGGGCGCCGGCGGTCTTGCTCACCACCGGCACCTTCCTCGCCGGCGTGCTGCACTGCGGGCGCGACCAGCAGCAGGGCGGGCGGGTCGGCGACGCTGCCACCGGCGCCCTCTCAGAGAGCCTTCGCGACCTGGGCCTCCGGCTGGGCCGGCTCAAGACCGGCACCACGCCCCGGCTCGACGGCCGCACCATCGACTGGGACCGAGCCGTCCGCCAGGCCGAGACCGTTCCCGACGGCCACTTCAGCTTCACGCCGCCCACTCGCCGGCTGCCCACCCGCGACTGCTACCTCACCTGGACCTGCGCCCAGACCCACGACCTGATCCGCGACAACCTCGACCAGTCCGCCATGTTCAGCGGGGCCATCTCCGGGCGGGGGCCCCGGTACTGCCCCAGCATCGAAGACAAGGTGGTGCGCTTCGCCGACAAAGACCGCCACCAGCTCTTCTTGGAGCCCGAGGGCCTCGAGACCGACCGGGTCTACGTCAACGGCCTGAGCACGTCGCTGCCAGCGGCGGTGCAGCAGGCCCTGCTGCGCACCATCCCCGGCCTCGAGCGCGCGGTCATCCTGCAGCCCGGCTACGCCGTCGAGTACGACTTCGCCGATCCCCGCGATCTCGGCCCCGACCTGCAGCACCGGGGGGTGCCCGGCCTGTACCTGGCCGGCCAGGTGAACGGCACGTCCGGCTACGAGGAGGCCGCCGCGCAGGGGCTGGTGGCGGGGGCGTCGGCCGCCCTGGGCGCGCCCCTGCTTCTGGGCCGCGAGCAAGCCTATATTGGCGTTCTCATCGACGATCTCGTGTCGCGCGGGGTGGGCGGAGAGCCCTACCGCATGTTCTCCAGCCGGGCCGAACACCGCCTGCTGCTGCGCGAAGACAACGCCGACCGCCGGCTCATGCCGCTGGCCCGAGAGGCCGGGCTGCTGGGCGACGCCGCGTGGGAGCGCTTCCAGACGAAGGTGAGCGCGGTGGAGCGGGCGGCCGCATGGTGCGACCAGGCCACCCGCTTGCCTGACACCGACACCCAGGCTGCCCTCGCCGAGCTAGGCCTCGACCCCATCAAGAACAAGGTCACCGCAGCCGCGCTGCTTCGGCGGCCCGGAGTCGAGTGGGACACCCTGGCCCACCTCTTCCCCGACCAGCCCGCGGTCTCCCCCGAGGTGGCCGAGCAGGTGGTCACCGACCGCAAGTACGCCGGCTACCTGCGCCGCGAGGCCGCCCGGGCCGCCCAGACGCGCCGCATGCAGCGCGCGCGCCTGCCCGACCACCTCGACTACGCGCTGCCCGGCCTCTCGCACGAGGTCGCCGAGAAGCTGCGCGAGCACCGACCGCGCACGCTTGGCGCGGCGGCCCGCATCCCCGGCGTGACGCCGGCCGCCATCGACCTGCTGGCCATTCACCTGGCCCGCATGGGCCCGGCGCCGCCCGCTACTTGAGGCGCGCCCGCGCGTCGGTGGCGGCCTTCGACTTGGGCCAGTAGCGGATGACGTCTTCGTAGAACAGGCGGGCGTTATCGGGCTGCCCCTGCGCGTCGAAGCTCTCGCCCTGGCGCAGCATGGCCCACGCGGCCCACTGGCTCGACTTGTGCTTGTCGATGACCTCTTGGAACCGCAGCACCGCCTGGGCGTACTGCTTGTCGTTGAAGGAGGCCTCCGCGCGACGATAGCGGGCCTCGGCGGCGCGCTTGTGGTCGGAGAAGAGCGACAAGAAGCGGTCGAGGGTGGCCTCTGCACCCGGCTCATCGCCCTGGGCGAGCTGCTGCTCGGCCTGGGTGATGAGGGTGTCGGGATCGGAGCTCTGGGAGGGGGCCGTGGCCGCGCCTTGGGGCGCCGGCGCGGCGCTGGCGCTCGCCGCGCCGTCGTCGTCGACCGGAGCCGCGCCGTCGCCCGCGGGCATGTCGGGCGGCGGCGGCGTGGTGAGCTTGGCCTTGGTCTCGAGCTGGTCGGCGCGAGCCTCGAGCCAGGCCAGCCGGAAGGCGGCGTCCTGCTGGTAGGCGGTCCCAGCGGTGGACGAGCGGTCGTAGCTGAAGCGCAGCTCCTCCATCTCGCCCCGCAGCCGGTAGATCTCGCCGCGCACCTGCTCGAGGGTCTCCATCTTGAGGACCTCCTCTTGGCCGCGAGCGCGGTTGAGCTGCTCGAGGTTGCCCACGCGCTGCGCGGCCTCGTCGAGCTCCTCCTCGAGGTTGGTGAGGCGGGCTCCGTGAAGGGCCAGCTCGCGACGGTAGGTCTCGGTGGCCGACTGGCCGGTGCGGTCGAGCACACAACCAGAGGTCAGCGCGCCGGCGCCCAGCACGCTGGCGCCGAGGAGGAGGGAGCGAAGCATCGGCAGTCCTGAAGCTGAAGCGAAAGCAGGGGCGGGGGCTACGGCATCGCCGCGATCTCGGCCCGCCGGTTGGCGGCCCAGGCGGCCTCGTTGCTGCCGGCCACCGCGGGGTTCTCCTCGCCGAACGACAGCGTGCGCACGCGCGAGGGCAGCACGCCCTGGCTCACGATCCAGCGCTTCACGGCGTCGGCGCGGCGCTGCCCCAGGGCGAGGTTGTAGTCGGTGGTTCCGCGCTCGTCGCAGTGGCCCGCCACCTTGATCTCGCCACCTCGCTCCGTGAAGCAGGCCTTCTTGGCGCCCAGCACCGACAGCGACTCGGGGCTGATGTGGTCGGAGTCGAGGTCGAACCGGATGGTGATGGCGCGGCAGTTCAGGCCGGCGGTGGGATCGACCGCCTGGCCGGCCTCGGCCACGATGGCGTTGCGCAGGGTGGCGGTCTTGCCGTCGGGGTTGCGCACCCGCAGGTCGTGCGAGCCGGCCGACATGGGCGGGAGGGTGACCTTGAGCACGCCGCTGTCTTGGAACGTGACCGAAGACACCGGGCTCTCATCCACCCGAACCTGCACGCCAGACTCGAAGCCCGCGCCGTAGACCACCGCGCGGGTGAGCTCGTCCGCGCGAATCCGGTCGGGCTCTACGCCGGTCACGCGCAGCGTGACGGTGGGGGCGGCTGGGGTGATGTCCTGATCGTCGAGCTCCTTGTCCTTGTCTTTGCGGCACTTCGCGGCCGTGAGCAGAGGAGCGAGCATCAGAGCGAACAGCAGGCGGGAGCGGCGGGGGGCGTGCATGGCGGGACCCTGGGATGGAGGGCGGAGCGGCAGGCGACTGCGCACCAGAGCGGCGGCAGCCGGAGGCGGGTCGGGCCAGGAACCGGCCCAACGGAGGGACTCCTCTCCTAGCGGAGCGAATGGGCCCTTGTCAACGCCACATCCGCGTCAACATTCCTCACCGTGGCCCACGCCCGGCCCGCCGTCCCCTACACTC
>JBDQIL010000495.1:0-4481 GCA_040264415.1 Myxococcota bacterium | reverse complement strand
GGTCACGCGGGCGGGCTGCCCGCCGGAGACCACCTCGAAGCGGCCGTCGGCGCGCCCCTGCACCCGCTCGACGGGGCCGAGCAGCGACGCCCGCTCCTTGCGGATCGCGTTGGGCGGGCCGCGCACCAGATCCCAGCCGGCCCCAGCCACCCAGCTGCGGTCGACGTCGAGCACCAGATCGCCGCCCGGTCCGGGGCCGACGGTCCAGCTCGGCACCAGTTCGGGCGCCTTCGCGACCGCGTGCAGGGGGTCGGATGGGTCGAGCCGAGCGAGGTCGAGGCGGACCATGCGGGCGGAGAGCGCGCCTCGGCGCACGCCGACCCAACTTCCGCCCGGCAACACATAGAACGCCTCGCCGGGGTCGTCTTCGTCTTCCTTCTCGAAGGGCCCCACGTCGCTGGGCCAGGCGACCCGGGCCCGATCCGCGCACCCGCCGCCGCGAGCGCGAAGCTCGGTCAGACGCTGCTTGAGGTAGCCCGCGAGGGCCGGCTCCTCAGCCCAGAAGACCAGCGTGCCTGCGCAAGCCGGAGCGTAGGGCCCCTCCAACCAGGGGCTGAGCTCGATGCCGGGATCGCTCACCCGCACGACCGCGCCCAGACCGCGCTGCGGCTGCGCGCGCGCCGCGATGGTGAGGGTGCGATCGAAGCGGGTCGAGAACGCACTGGCGGTGTCGATGTCGACGGGTCGGAGCGCCTCGAGCTCAGCGCAGGTGGGCGACCCGAGGCGCGCCAGCGCGTCGGTGTCGCCAGCGCGAACGGCCTCAGCGACGCGGGCGGTGCGCGCCACGTCGGCGATGGCGTCGATGCGGTCGGGCAGATGCGGCGGCGCGCCGCACACCCGCCGCGCGTCTCGCAGCTGCTTGCGGGCGAGGGCCGTCATGTTCGGGTCATCGTCGGGCAGATCGGTGGGGCACCCCGCCTCGAGGTCGATCCGCATCAAGGGGTCGGCGGCGCCGTCGACCTGCAGCCGACCGTCGGCCATCGACAGGCCGACGGCCCGGCCTGGCGGCAGCGGGAAGACCTGCGGGTCGCCACCCGCCGCCGGGATGCGCTCCAGACGATCGGCCCACAGCAGCGCGTGGCCGCCCGGGATGGCCATCACCCGCAGGGGTCCACCGGGCGCGGTCCGGCTGGAGACAGCCCCCTCGGGCCCGAAGGTTCGAACCGCGGTCTCGACGCAGAGCCCGGCTCGGCGCGTGGACCACGCCGTGATCGCTCCCCCCGACATGTGGAGACCGTGGGGCGGGCCCGAGAGCTCCCCCACGACCTCGAGGCGGCGGGTGCCGGCCCACACCACGCCGTCCGGGGTGATCAGCGCCACGCGCCCGCCGTCGCCCGAGACCGACACCACCGCCGACTCGGCCAGCCGCTTGGGGCGGACCGCAGAGAGATCGGCGGCAGCGGCGCTGGACACCGCGGCCAGGGTCAACAGCAGGGGAGCGGTCACAGGTACATCCTCGCGCCGCATTGTGGTCTGTCTGGGGCTGCAGCGCCACCCGGTGCGGAGAAGCGCCGGGCGACGTGCCAAGGTAGCGGGCAGCCATGTCGACCCCCGAGCCCACCGACCCGGTCCACTTCGACCTCCCCGTCCAGGGCGTGACGTCTGTCTCCTGCGCAAGCCGTCTGCAGCAGGGACTGCGCGAGGTCGACGGCGTCGTCGGAGCCAGCGTCAACCCCGCGACCGGCGTGGCCCGCGTCGCGGTCGCGCCGGGCCAGGTCGGGCGTGAGCAGCTCGTCGAGGCGGTCGGGGCCGCTGGATTCGAGCTGCCCGGCCGCGAGGGTCGCGACGACCCCGTGCCCCAGGCGCGGGCCCAGTGGACCGACGCGCAGCGCGAACACGCAGGGCTGCTGCGCGACGCCGCCCTGTCGGCCGCGCTGACCCTCGTGATCTACACGCTGGCGACGTTCTTCGCGAGCTGGAGACCCGGCCTGTGGATCTCGCTGGTGCTCTCGGCCTTCGTGCTGGTCGTGCCCGGCCGACGCTTCTTCGAAGACGCAGGCGAGCAGGCTCGAACCGGCGCCACGAACCTGAACACCCTGGTCGCGGTCGGCGCCGGCGGCGCCTGGCTGTGGTCTGCGGCAGCTTCGCTCCTGCCCCACCGCCTGACGGGACCGGACCTGCCACTCGAGACCGCCGCCGCCGTGGTCACCCTGGTGCTCGTCGGGCGGTGGGCACAGGCTCGCGCCGAGGTCCCGGCCGGCGCTGCATTTCGGGCGCTGCTGGCGCTCTCTCCGACTGACGGCGCGGTCTTACGCGGAGGGACCGTGGTCGAGGTGGGCGCCGCCCAGCTGCGGGTCGGTGACCTGGTCGTCGCGCAGCCCGGCGAGCGAATCGCCGCCGACGGCGTGGTCGAGCAGGGGCGCTCGGCGCTCGAACCGGGCCTCCTCACCGGAGCGGCCGAGCCGGTCCCGATCGGTCCCGGCGATCCAGTGATGGCAGGCGCGGTGAATGGCGCCGGCGCCCTCCGGTACCGCGCGACCGCGACCGGCGGTCAGACGGTCTTCGCGGGTGCCGTTCGGCGACTCGCCGAGGCCCAAGCGAGCCGGCCCCCCATCCAGCGCCGCATCGACCCGATCACCCGTCGGTTCACCGCCATGGTGCTGGCGCTCGCTGCGGTCACCCTCGGCGGTTGGCTGCTCGCGGGCTCCCCGCCGAACCACGCGGCGCTCTCCGCGCTGGCCGTCGTCGTCGTCGCCTGCCCGCGGGCGCTCAGCCAGGCCAGCGCGGCGGCCATCCAGGTGGGCACGGGCGAAGCGAGCCTGCGCGGGATCTCGTTCCGGGACGCCGCGGCCCTGGAGCGTCTGCAGGGCGTGCGCACCCTGGTCACCCACAAGACCGGCACGATCACCGAGGGGCGCTTCGAGGTGGTGGCCGTGTCGCCAGCTCCTGGGGGCCTCGACACAGACACCCTGCGCGCCTCGCTCGCCGCCATCGAGGCCGACAGCGAGCACCCGCTGGCCCGGGCGCTGACCGCCGACGCGCCACACCTCCCCCGCGCCAGCGCCGCAGCGGTGGTGGCGGTGCCCGGCATCGGCGTCACGGGCTCGGTCGACGGTCGCTCCTGGCTGGTCGGAAGCCGGCGTATGCTCGATGGCATCGCCGTCCCGGAGGCCGAGGTCGAAGCGGAGGAGGCCGAGGGGCGCGCGGTCGTTCTGGCCGCCATCGACGGCGACTACGCCGGCTTCGTGGCGCTCTCCGACCCGATCCGAGCCGAGGCCACCGAGGTGGTCGCCGCGCTCGCCGCGTGGGGCGTCGACGTGGTTCTGCTCACCGGCGACAGCGAGCGGGTGGCGCAAGCCGTGGCGACGCGGGTGGGGCTCAGACAGGCAGCGGCGGAGGTGCTGCCAGAGGACAAGGCCCGGCACGTCGATGCGCTCCGCCGCGCCCGTAGCGGCGGCGTCGCCATGCTGGGGGACGCCACCCACGAGGCGGCCGCGCTCGCCGCGGCCGACGTCGGGATCTCCCTCGGCCTGGGCGCCGCCGACGCGCGCGAGGCGCTCCCCATCGTGCTGATGTCGAGCGATCTCCGCCGGGTGGTCCAGGCCATCGATCTGTCCCGGTCCACCGTGCGCACAATCCGCCAGAACCTGGCTTGGTCCGTCGCGTACCACCTGTTCGCCCTCCCTGTGGCCGCCGGCGTGCTCTCCCCCGCCTTCGACCTGCGCCTGCCGCCCACGCTGGCTGCGGCCGCGATGGCCCTGGCCGCCGTCGTCCCGGTGGCCAACAGCCTCAGGCTGCGCAGGGCCCTGCTCGTCGAGCCTCGCTGACCCAGGCCAGGGTCTGCTCCGGCAGCGCTTGCCCAGGGCAAGCCGGCTGTCGTATCCTCCGCAGCCCCACTCCATGAAGTCGGCCCTCCCCGGCCCTGAGGTCCCCATGCGCGCTCGCACCATCCTCACGACCCTGCTCCTCGCTACCACCATCGCCTGTGGCGACAAGGAGGACTCGTCGGGTGACGGGGACGCCGGCCCCATCGACTCGGACGGCGACGGAGCCGTCGCGGCCGACGACTGCGACGACACCGACCCCGACCGCTTCCCCGGCAACGAGGAGATCTGGTACGACGGCGTCGATCAGGACTGCGACGGCAACGACATCGACCAAGACGGTGACGGGGTGTCGGTCGATTCCGACTGCGACGACACCGACCCCGACATCAACCCCGCGCAGGACGAGATCTGGTACGACGGCATCGACCAGGACTGTGACGGGGCGAACGACTACGACCAGGACCGCGACAGCTTCGACGCAGAGGAGGCCGGCGGCACCGACTGTGATGACGCCGACCCCCTCACCTTCCCCGGGGCCACCGACACCTGGTACGACGGCATCGACAGCAACTGCGACGGCGCCAGCGACTACGACCAGGACGGGGACGGCTTCGACCGCGACGTCGATGGCGGCGACGACTGCGACGACGAAGACCCGGCGATCAACCCCGACGCCGAAGAGATCTGGTACGACGGCGTCGATCAGGACTGCGC
>JBDQIL010000494.1:0-4487 GCA_040264415.1 Myxococcota bacterium | reverse complement strand
TGGCGGTGGGCGGCTGGCTGGCGGGTGCGGGCTGGGCGGCGCCCCTGTTGGTGCTCTGGGTGTTGCCCAACACGTTGCGGCACGCCGCCATCGTGACCATGTCGTCATCGAGCCACTACACCGACATCGAGCGGGGCCAGCTGGTGCAACAGAACCAGATCCTCGACCACCCGGTGCTCTGGCTCCTCCAGCTGTTCTGTTGGAACTTCGGCGCCACGCACGTCCTGCACCACTTCGTCGTGCAGCAGCCCTTCTGGCGGCGCACGCTGGTCTTCGGCACGGTGCGCGCCACCCTGGTGGAGCATGGGGTGCGGGCCAACGATCTGGGCAGCTTCGGGCGGGCGAACCGGTGGCGTCGAGCGGGGGCAAGCGCCCCGTGAGCCGTCGGCGCGACCAGCTGGATGGGGGCCCCACCAGCGATGGGGCAGGGGCGCGCCCCCGTGGATGATCCGGCCTTGCAGATCGAGCTCGCGTCGCAGCGAGCGTGGTGGCGAGCCCGCCTCCGCGTCATGGTGCCGCTCGCGCTGTGGGTGGGCGTCGCCCTGGCCACGCTGGCGCGGCTCGGCTTCGGTCGGGCGCCGACCGGAACGCTGCCCCTCCTCATCGCGCTGGTGGTCACCGGCATCGCGGTGGTGGTGTTCGCCATCCCCATGGCGGTGCGATCGATGCGAGAGCTTCGGGGGGCCTTCGCCGGCCGTCGCGCCAACACGGCCGCGATCGCTGCGCTCCAGCGGGCTGAGCCCGAGGTCGCCGAGGCCGCGCTGCTCGAGGCGCTCCCGCGGGTCATGGCCCTCGCCACGCGGGCGGTCATGCTGCACAACCTCGGCGTCGCCGCGCTGCAGCGCGGCGCGGTCGCGCAGGCCTCGCGCCGCATGGCTCGTGCGCGCGCCAGCGGCTGGCTGCGGTCCCTCCAGGTTCGTCGGCACCGAGCCGGCTTCGCCCAGGCCCGCGCCATGGTGGCCATCGTCGCTGGTGACCTCGACGCGGCTCGGGCGGAGCTGGCCTCGGCGCGCGCGGGCGCAGTGCCGCGCGCCATGGCCCCCTACGTGGCGGTGGCTGAGCTGCTGCTCGCGTTGCGGATGGACGACGTGGACGCCGCCGTGCGCTGCGCCCGCTCGGTCGAGCTCGACGCGCTGACCCCGGCCGCTCGGGCGCTGGCCGGTCTCGCGGGCGCCTGGGCGCTCGAGCGGGGCGGGGCCCCCCCGGACGCGGTGCGGGCGATGCCGCGAGGGCGGCCCACCCCTCGAGGCCGGCCAGCCCCGCTGGGCCGCAGAGCACTGGCCAGAGCTGGCGGCCTTCGCCGCCGCCCACCCCGCGCCGATGTCGCCGTCGCCCTCGGCGCCCGCGTAGCCCCGAGGCTGACCGGCGCGACCTCGACTCAGCCGGCTTTCAGCGTGCGCAGCTCTTTGTCGAGGCGCTTGCGCGCCTTCTTGCTGGCGCCGCCCAGCGCCTCGGTGGCCTGCCGCAGCCGGTCACGGGTGACGTCGCGACCCAGCAGCGCCATCGCGTCGAACAGAGGCAGGCTGACCTTCTGGCCGCTCATGGCCAGGTAGAACGGCGGGAGGAATTTGCGCAGCTTGAGCTCGAGGTGGTCGGCGGTGCGCCGCAAGACCGCCTCGATGGCCGCCGCCTCCCACGCCGGCACGGCGTTGAGCTGCTCCTCCACCAGGACCAGGGCCCGCACCAGCTCGGCCGGCTCGCCCATGCCGTCGAACTGGCTCGCCTCGATGGGCAGCCGCCCGGTGGCCAGGTAGCCGGCCATCAGCGGCAGGTCGCCCAGCGTGCCCAGGCGGGTGCGGGCGAGCGCGGCCACCTGCTTCAGGAAGGCCCGGTTGAGCTTCCAGTCGATGACGTGCTCGACGAACTCGTCATCGGTGGTGCGGTCGCGCAGCCACGAGCGGTTGACCCAGGTGAGCTTGTCGAGGTCGAAGACCGGCCCCCCCAGCGAGATGCGCTCCTGGCTGAAGGTGGCGGCCATCTCGTCCATCGCGAAGATCTCGCGCTCGTCGGGCATCGAGTAGGCCATCAGGCCCAGGTAGTTGACCAGCGCTCCCGGCAAGAAGCCCATCTCCTTGAACCAGAGGATGCCGGTGGGGTTCTTTCGCTTGGAGAGCTTCGACTTGTCGGGGTTGCGCAGCAACGGAAGGTGGCACAGCGACGGCGGCTCCCAACCGAAGGCCTCGTAGAGCAGCAGGTGCTTGGGGGCCGAGTTGATCCACTCCTCGCCGCGCATCACGTGGGTGATGCGCATGTGGTGGTCGTCCACCACGTTGGCGAGGTGGTAGGTGGGCAGGCCGTCGCTCTTCATGAGCACCTGCATGTCGACCTGCGCCCACGGGATCTCGATGGCGCCGCGCAGCTCGTCGCGCACCACGCAGGTGCCCTCTTGGGGGACCTTGAGCCGCACCACGTGGGGCTCACCCGCGGCGGCGCGGGCCGCCGAGTCGTCGCTGGAGACGCCGATGCAGTGGCCGTCGTAGCCCAGCTTGCTGGCGCCCGACGCCATCTGCTCGCGGCGCAGCGTGGCCAGCCGGTCGGCCGTGCAGAAGCAGCGGAAGGCGTGGCCCGAGTCGAGCAACATCTGCGCGTGCTGCTGATAGAGCGCGGCGCGCTCGGACTGCCGGTACGGGCCGTGGGGGCCGCCGACATCGGGGCCCTCGTCCCACGGGATGCCACACCAGCGCAGCGCGTCGAGGATGGCCTGCTCGGAGGCCGCGGTGCTCCGCTTCTGGTCGGTGTCTTCGATGCGCAGGATGAACGTGCCGCCCCGCGCCTTGGCGAAGCAGTAGTTGAAGAGCGCGGTGTAGGCGGTGCCGACATGGGGGTCGCCCGTGGGCGACGGGGCGATGCGGGTGCGGACCTCGGCCATGGTGAAGACCTCGTGGGGCGTTGGCGGGCGGCGTCCCTAACCGCTCGCCCCCCGGGCGCCCCGGGGTCGGCCTACCAGGAGATGAAGCGGATGCCGTCTTTGCCGGCGGCGTGGCAGCCCCCGCACGACCCCGCGGCGGCCTCGCCTGCGGTGGAGATCGAGCCGTCGCTGCTGTACTTCGCCCAGAACCAGTCGCCGCCGCTCTTCTTCATGACGGTGATGCCGTTCAGGTCGGACTCGGAGGCGCTGTCGTAGCCCTCTTTGACCAGCACGCTGCCCTCGTCCATCTCGTCGCCCCCAGCGGCGAAGCTGTCGGCGGCGGCGTCGTTGAACCAGATCTGGACGTGGCTGCCGTGGGTGCCGTCTTCGGACTCCTGCACGCCCACCCAGGCGGCGTCCTGGTTCCAGCCGTCGTATCCGGAGATCTCGGTCCACAGCGCCTCGGCCGTGGCGGTGTCTTCGGTGGAGAGCCCGGAGGTGGCGTCGCCAGAGTCTCCGTCTTTGTCGCCACAGGCGACGGTCAAGGCAATGGCGGCGATGAGGTAGGCGCGGTGGCGCATCGGCTCTCCGGATGTCGGGGTTCGGGACCCGTGGGGATTCCGGAGGCGGCGGACGGTTTCAGACCCGCGCGAGACGGCGTCAGCCCCGCGGAGCGCAGCCCACCTCGGCCAGCAGCTGCGGGAGCTGGCGCACGGCGTGGCCCCGGTGGCTGATGGCGTTCTTCTCGGCGGCCGAGAGCTCGGCCATGGCGCGTCCGGGGGCGGCGTCGGGGAGGAAGAGCGGGTCGTAGCCGAAGCCGCCGTCGCCGCGACCCGACCGCGCGATGGTGCCCTCGCAGGTGCCGCGCGTGACCGCTGTGGTGTCGCCATGGACCACCGCCAGCGCGCACACGAAGCGCCCAGCGCGGTCGGCGCGGTCGCCCAGGCGTTCGAGCAGCAGCGCGTTGTTGGCCTCGGCTGTGGCCTGGGGGCTGAAGCGCTTGGAGCGAACGCCCGGCGCCCCGCCGAGGGCGTCCACCTCGAGCCCGGAGTCGTCGGCCACGCAGACCAGCCCGGTGCGGACTGCGGCGAAGCGGGCCTTCTGCAGGGCGTTGCCCTCGAAGGTGGCCTGCGTCTCTGGCGCTTCGGGGAGGTCGGGGAAGGCGTCGAGCCCCACCACCTCGACCCCGCCCAGGTCGGCGGTGGCCAGGATGGCGCGAATCTCGGCGAGCTTGTGGGCGTTGTGGGTCGCGAGGAGGAGTCTCATGCCGGCCGCCTAACCGGGCGTCGGATGGGCCGGGCGCCGCGCGTGATACCCTCGTTGGCCGGAACCGCCCCCCCCTCCCGACCTCTGGAGCACCCCATGTGGAAGATCGCCCTTGCTGGCAGCCTGGCCCTCGGCCTGGTGGCCTGCGAAGAGAAGAGCAGCAAGATGACCCTCGGCACCGCCGACGCCGGCGCCTGTGACGTCAAGATCGACGCGCTGGCCGACACCGAGTGGCTCTTCCTCAAGGCCAACCCCGACAAGAGCGAGGTCCCCGAGCACAAGACCCGCATGCGCTTCTTCAACGAAGACGGCAAGCTGAAGGTCAAGTACAACGTCGGCTCTGTGGCCGACATGTACACCTACGTCTGTGAGG
>JBDQIL010000493.1:0-4497 GCA_040264415.1 Myxococcota bacterium | reverse complement strand
GGCGTAGGCGACCGACATGGGCGCGCGCTCCTGCGAGAAGAGCGGGCTCCTCTGCGTGATGTTGGCAAAGTGCGCGGCGTGCCCCCCCTCGTGCATGAGTGTGGTGAGCGCGGTCACCCCCGACCCCACCGACCTGATCACCGTGCCCTTCGTGGTCGTGGCCGTGGCCGTGGGGTGGCGACGTGCAGGGCCCACCGCCTGAGGCCCTACAGTGACACCTGCAGGCGACCACCCTGGGGCTGCGGATCGTAGTCGGGCGAGGCCAACGGGTAGTCCGCGATCTCGTTGGGCACGGTCCAGGTCTGACCGCTGGGCGAGATGACCGTCAGCGCCCACTCCCCCGCTGGGACCGCGGCGGCGTCGAGCAGCACCTCGACCGTGCCGTCTGGCAGGATGTGCTGCACACCCGGCACGAAGGTCATGTTGAGGGAGGACACCGGGAAGGGCGTGTTGACCGGCCACTCGCCGCGCACGGTGTCGGGGTCGTGGGCGGCCTCGGAGATGTACATCTCGCCGGGCTCGAGGGCGACGTCGCCGACACCGGTGTAGGTCGCGATCACGCGGGGCCAGACAGCGAAGGCGTTGGCCTTGAGGTAGGCGGCGGCCGCGTTGCCGTCGGGCACCTCAACCTCTCCGTAGACCCAGTGCGGGGCCGGGTTGCCCTCGGCGTCGCCCTCGACCACCACCATGAAGCCCGTCACGCACTCGGCGGTGGCCTCGTCGGGACCGGCGATCTCGATGAGGTCGCTGTTGATGCCTGTGCTCTGCAGGTCGAAGTCGAGGTCGGGGAGCCGCGCGGGGTCGAGGGTGGACTCGAGCAAGAAGCCCAGCTCGACGGCGTTGTCGGTGTAGAGGAACGCCGGGCGCTCGGTGGTGTACTCGGCGGCGAGCACCACCGTGATGCCGTCGGTCTGGCGGCCGCCGTTCAGCACCACCGGCGCGACCTCCTGGGTCACCAGGTCGGTCAGGTGGGCCCCCCGCCAGTCACCGCAGGTGGCGCCCGCGTTGGCCGTAATCAGCGGGAAGAAGTCGTCGTCCACGTCCATCACGGCGGTGACCAGGTAGGTGCCGTCGGGCACCTCGGTCAGCGCGAAGGGGGCCGATCGCATGCCGGCGCCGTCATCCGAGAAGGTGCCCGCGGGCACGGTGCCGAAGGTCACAGGGCGCCCAAAGCCCACAGGGGGTGGGGGATCGGCGGCGTCGTAGAGGAACACCAGCACGTCGTCGGGGGGCGTGTCGATGCCGAGCACGATGGTGCCCGAGACGCCGTTCAGCACCGGATCGGCGCCCGGATCGACCGGGGCCTCGTAGCCGCAGGCCGACAGCGCGACGGCGAGGGTCAGGCCCGCGAGGGGCCGGCCGAGGGACCGCAGGTCAGAGGACACGTTCATGGGGCTCTCCACGGGCATCAGAAGCGGTAGGTGGCGGTGCCGTAGAGGCGCGAGGCGACCAGCTGGCCGTCGGGGTGCTCCCGGAAGGCCTCGCCGGTGACCAGGTGGCCCAGGTTCCAGGCGGTGACGCCCAGCTCGAGGCGCTCGTCGGGGGTGGGCCGGCCCGCGAGCCGGGCCACCACGATGTTGCGCGCCGCGACGGGCTCTTCGGTGACCACGAGCTCACCGGAGTCGTTGAAGTCGCGGATGCGCCAGGTCTGGGCCGAGGCGTAGTGGGTGGCCACGCTGCCGTCGATCCGCCAGGGGGTGCGGTAGGCCACGCCGGCGTTCAGCTTGACCTGCGAGGTCGAGCCGTCGCGCACCGACTGCCCCCCGTCGTCCTCCATGATGCGCTGGACGTTGACGTTCGCGAACACGTCGAGGCCGTCGGCCGGGAAGAAGCGCGTGTCGAGCTCGACGCCCAGGCCGGTGTAGACCGGCGACAGGTTGCCGAACTGGGTGAAGCCGGCCGCGAAGCCGTTGCTGCCGGCGTCGTAGGAGGGCGGCAGCGCCTCGACGTCTTGTACGTAGATCAGGTCGGAGACGCGGTTGACGTAGCCCACGAGGTCGGCCCGGTGGAAGCGGGACGACTCGTCGTGCACCCCCAGCTCGCCGGTGACCGTGCGCTCGGGCACCAGCTGGCGGTTGCCCCGAGTCTCGATGAAGACGCCGTCTGCCGGGGTCTTCTGGTCGAGGTCGAGGTACGACTCCATGTGCGAGGGCGCCCGGAAGGACGTGCCGCCCGTGGCCCGCACGGTGGTCTGCTCAGCCACCCGCACCACCACCGCACCCCGCGGCGAGATGGTCTTGGAGATATCGACGAGCGGGTGCTTGTCCACGCGCAGCGAGCCCACGAGGTTGACCGGGCCGATGGTGGCCTGGTCTTGGGCGAAGGCGTTGTAGTGGTGCTCGTCGATGGGGGCGCCGCCGCCCTCGAGGTAGCCCCACGACACGCGCTTGTAGCGGTAGCCCACCCCCAGGGCGTAGCGGTGGGCGACCGCGCCGGTCTCGAAGGCGCCGCTGGTCTCGAGCTCGACGTCGAACACATCGCCGATGGCGTCGACCAGCAGGTCGCGACCGCCCTGGTACTGCTGCCAGGGCCCCGCCTCGGCCGTCAGGTTCGACCAGAAGCTGCGCAGGTGCACCGGCCCCCAGGCCAGATCCCCCCGCACATACGAGTTGCGGAAGTTCATGGCGTAGTCGCCCAGCGCGCCAAAGACGTAGAACTCCGAGGCGCCCTCGGCGTGGCCGCCCGACAAGGACGCGAAGCCCTTGTCACCGAAGGTGGTGTCGATGCGGCCGTCGGCCTTGAGCACCCGAGCGGCGATGTCGTCGTCTTCGAGCACCAGCTCGAGCGGCGAGTCGGGCCCCACCTCGGCCTCTTTCGACCACCGGCCAGTCTGGTGGAAGCCGGTGGACATGCGGTAGGCGATCTGGCGGGTGCGGCCCGTGAGCGAGACCGCGCCCTGGCCATAGCCGGGGTCGCCGGCCTCGACCGTGACCACGTTGTCGCCCGCGCCTGGCGTGCGCGTGATGATGTTGATCACGCCGGTCATCGCGTTGGCGCCGTAGACCGCGGAGCCCGGCCCGCGGATGATCTCGATGCGCTCGATGTCGGGCAGGCTGATGGGCAAGGTGGACCACAACGGCGCGGCCAACAGGTCGAAGTAGACCGAGCGGCCGTCGACCAGCACGAGCACCTTGTTCGACATCTCGCGGTTGAAGCCGCGGATGGTGACCTCCGGCGTCGCCGACGACAGCGACATCACATCGACCCCCACCACCTGACGCAGCACATCGGCGATGTTGGTGGCGCCGGACATGCGGATGTCGTCGGCGGTCAAGATGCTGACCGTGGACGGCGAGTCCATCGGGTCTTGGCCATAGCGGGAGGCCGTGACCACGACGCGCTGGTAGACGTCATCGAAGAAGGGGTCGTCGGTAGCGCCTTGGGGCGGCTCGCCGCCGGGCAGGGCGGCGGGCTCGACCTCACCGGCCGTCTCGGGCGCCGCCCCGACCTCGGCGGCACCTCTGGCGGCGAGGTCGTCGGAGATGCGCGCCAGCTCGGCGGCGATCTCGGAGAGCCGAGCCAGCTCGGCGGCTGTGGCCGCGCCACCCGAGGCGCTCGCGGGCGCGGCGGCCACCGCCCCCCCTTGCTGCTGCCGGCTCTCGAGGGCCGCGATGATGGGATCGACCCGCTCTGCCAGCTCGGGGGAGCGCGCGCGGGCGTCGCGGTAGACGCGCAAGGCGTCGTCGACCCGACCGGCCGAGGCGTAGGCGGCGCCCACGTAGACCAGCGAGCCGCCCGGCAGGCCCGGCATCGCGGCGAGCGCCTGCTCGAAGTAGGCCACCGCGTCGTCGGGCTGGCTGAGGCGGGAGTAGGCGAGCCCGATGTTGAAGAGCGTCTGCGGCTTGGAGTACAGCGACTGGGCCAGCAGGAACTCTTGGAGCGCGCCGTCGAAGTCCTGCACCCGCGCGGCCTCCATGCCGGCGGTGTAGTGCCGACGGGCGTCGTCTTTCGGGTCGGCGAGCGCCACGGACGGCACCAGCAACGCGACAGCGACCGCCACGCTCCGTGCGGTTCGGCGGGCGCCCCAGGGGGGGGTGCCGAAGCGAGAGGTCCCTGCGGCGTCGGCCATGCCATGCTCCCGAAGGCGCGGAGGGAGCGGCCTGGCTCCCGCCGGCCCGCCGAATTCGTAGCCATCCGAACCGGCGCCGGTCGGCTCGAGGCCGCGACGGCCGCCCCCGGGGCGCCCTCGACGGGCCACGGCGCGCGTCGGAGTCACCGCTCAGCCGGCATTCTCACCGCCCTCTCATCGAATGTGGCGATCCCGTCACAAGTTGCATGCGGGATCGAGGGGGGTTCCGGGTGGACCATGGGAGATCCGCTCGCTCCCTATTGGCCCTCTTCCCACCCGAGGAATCCGTCGGAGCCGCCCGCGGCGTCTCCACCCACGGCGGGGGCCGGCGCGGGAGCCGGCGCTGCGACGGGCGCAGGGGCTGGCGCGGGAGCCGGCGCTGCGGCGGGCGCGGGGGCCGGCGCTGCGACGGGCGCAGGGGCTGGCGC
>JBDQIL010000492.1:0-4500 GCA_040264415.1 Myxococcota bacterium | reverse complement strand
GGCCGGCGCGCGAGCCCGCGGGCGAGGCGGCGAATCACCGCATCTGCGCGCGGAGCCGCTGCAGCACCGCGCGGGGCGCCAACACGGGGACGGGCTGCGCCGGCCAGGCCGACCGCTGGGAGGCCAGCTCCCACGCTCGCTGGTCCTCGGCGAGCTCGGCGACGGCGTCCATCGTGCGGTCGGCGATGGCCTTCGCCGCGCGCGTCGCCCGGCGGCGGTCCACCAGATCGTCGTAGCGGATCGGCTCACCGAACCGGATGTCGATGGGCCAGTCTCTTGGCGCGGTCCAGTTGCGCCACCACTCGCGGACCGCGTCGTTGGTCATGCCCTTGACGAAGACCGGCAGGATGGTGAGGTCGTCCACCTCGAGGGCGAGGTGGCCGATGCCAGGCTGCGCCTTGAGGAAGGTGAAGGGGTCCTCGTCCTTGTTGCGCCGGCCCTCTGGGTGGATGCCGATCAACGTGCCGGGCCGTCGCAGATCGTCGGCCATGCGCTCGAGCGACCAGCGATTGAACTCGGCCTTCCCGCGCTCCCGCAGGATGGGCGGGAACATGGCCATGCCGGTGAGGATGAAGTTGATGAACGCGCCCAGGGGGCGCTCGTAGAAAAAGGTGGAGCGAACCGGGAACGAGCACTTTCGCGTCATGCGCGTGAAGCGAATCGTGGTGTAGGTGATCGTGTAGAAGTCGAAGAACGAGCGGTGGTTGGCGGCCATGACCAAGCTGCTGTTCTTGTCGAAGCGGTCGAGGTTCTCGAGCCCGTGAATCCGGAAGCGACGGCCGCCGGTGAACCAGAGCAGCCCGATGCCCCAGGTGCTCACGATGAAGCGGGACACCCACTTTCGCGGCCCGTTGAAGACCAGCGCGAGGCGCAGCCAGAACCGCTCCACCGGTGTGAGGAGGGCGAGCTGGTCGGGGGTCGGTCGGAGCATGGGTTCTCCGAGGCGCAGGGCCGAGCGAGGGGGGTCGTGCCCGAGGGAGGGCGTAGACAGACGCACTTGTACCCTATCGTGTCTCTGTAGTGTCAAAGCAACCCCCTTGGGGGTCACAGACCGGGCGCGCTCAGGCGGTAGAGGTGGTCGGGACCGACGGGGACGGGGGGCTGGCCGACAAGCGCCTCCACGGCGGTCGTGAACTCGGCCCGGCGCCCCTGCTCGTAGACCACCAGCCAGAGCCTCGGGTGGGCGGCGATGGCTTGGGCGAGCGTCGGCCGGAGGTGGTCGTTGAGGTAGACCACGTGGCCGCCCACGAGCCGGGGCTGGCCGAACCGGTGGGCGCCCCAGGCCATGTCGTGAGGGCGAACCCGGGGCATCGCCCGCCAGGGCGGCAGGCGCCAGAGGACGGTCGAATTGCGACGCTTGTCATCGTCGTTGAGGCCGGGCGGGGCGAGCAGGTACACGGCATCCCCCGCGCAGCTCGGCGCTGGAGGCGTGCCCGCCTCGCACCTGTAGGGCGCGGTCATCTCGGAGAGGGCCACGTCGATCGCGCGGGGCGCGGACGGGGGGAGGTCGGCCAGCGCGGTCAGATCGAGGCGGGCCGTGCCCAGACCGCCCAGCACGGAGATGGTCGCGACCGCGGCGACGGCCCATCGGGCGCGGGCGCCTGCGGCGACCAGGAGCGCGAAGGGGGGGCCCAACAGGGCGACATACGGGAACTGGTGGGGCGCCGCGACGCCCGCACCCACGAGGGCGGCCCAGGCCGCACCGCCGCCCAGCACGCCCACAGCCGCCGCTGGGGCCGCCCGGACACCCCAGGCGGCGAAGGGCAGCAGCGCCAGCCCCGTCAGCCCGAAGCGCGCCCGCCAATCGGCCGTCACCAACTCGAGCTCAAACGGCGGCTGGCGGTAGGTGCCCGCGTCGCCAGCGAGCGTGCTCGCCGGGATGAGCAGCGGCAGGGCGGCGGCCAGCGACGCGACGACGATCCGACCGAGCGCCGCCCGGGGCAGCCCCACCACTGCGAGGGCAGCCACCAAGCCAGCCAGGGCGTGTGTCCAGCCCGCAGCGGCGATGGCAGCCGCCAGCCAGCCCCAGTGACGGTCCCCCCGCGCCACCGCAGCCCGCGAGGCCCACGCGCAGGCCACGAACGCCACCGCGAGCGGGTACTGGTTGACCTCGGCGGCGTAGTGCAGCTGAACGGCGCTGGTCGCCAGCACCAGCCCCGCCAGGGTGGACACGCGCCCGATGACGGCCACGGCCATCCACGACGCCAGGGCTGCCCCCAGCAGCCACAGCAACGGGATGGGCGCCCACGCCTCCGACAGGGCATGGAGCAGGGGCCAGAGCGGCGGGTGAAGACCGGTGAATTGGGTGAGGGCGGCGGGGAGGTCCCCTCGGGCCAGCGCGTCGGCGGTGGAAGCCGGGTAGGCGCTGTACAACCAGGCCACCTCGTCCCACCGGTTCGGCACGCGAATCAGGCGCAGCGCAGCGGCAGCCACGAGCACCGCGAGCAGCCCGCGCCGGCCGTCAGGGATCGATCACCTCCACCCGCACGTCGGGTCGCAGCACCTGAAGCGGCCAGGTCAGCTCGCCCTCGCGACCGTGAGCCCGGCGCTCCACCTCGATGGTGGCTCCTTCGGGCAGCTCGGCCGCGAGACGGGTGGCCTCGGCCCGCATCGCGGTCGCGCCGCGCGTGCTGGCCTCGTTGAACAGGGGCCGGGCGTCCACCTCGGGCGGAGCGACGACGGGGAGCGTCGGGACACCGGCGGAGGGGTCGAGGTCGGCGCGCACCGCGGCGACCTGGGTGATCACGGCAGCGGTCGGCCAGAGCAGCAAGGCCTCGACGCCTCGCGGCAGCACCGCACCAGCCCAGGGGAGCAGCGCGACGAGCGACGGCGCCAAATAGCGCGGCTCCACCCGATCTCCGAACAGGGCGGCGGTCGCGAGCAGCCCCACCAGCGGCACCAGCACCGCCACCCGGACGGCCACAGTCGGCGGGCTCGGGGCGGCGCGCGGCCACAGGGCGCCCACCGCCGCGAAGCCGGCGAGCGGGACGCACGCCCAGAGCGGCGCGTCCAAGAGGGCCTGTGCGCCGCCCACCCAGAGCTCGATCCAGCCATCGGCGCCGCTCGGAGGCTCTCCGTTCGACGCGACCCACCAGGTGCCCAGCAGGCCGCCGTGCGGCCGCGGCGTGAGCAGGGGGCCCAACCACCGCATCGCGAAGGGATACGCGAGCAGCGCCCCCAAGAGGGCGAAGGGTGTGGGTGCCAGCAGGACCAAGGCGGGCAACGCGATGGGCTTCACCGCCACCGACGCCATCGCCACCGCGCCGCCCAAGGTCGCCGGGCCCTTGCCGAAGGTGGCGAGCGTGGCCCCCGCCAGCACCAGCAGCAGCGCCGGCGCGTCCCCGGCGGCCAGCGCCGAGGGGTAGACCCCGAGCGGGAGGAAGGCCAGCAGCCATCCCCCGCCTCCGCCCAGCCCGACCCGGCGCCCGTAGACCCACATCAACCAGCAGGCGAGGGTGCCGCTGGCCAGGCTGAGGGTGCGGACGTCGCCGATGGGCTGCAGGAGCAGCGTGTGGAGCGGGTAGGGGTGGCCGCCCAGCGCGATGCTGGCCTGCAGGCCGGTGCCGTCTGGGCCGAATGGAGCGCCCCCCCCCAGCGCCCAGGCAGCCGCCAAGCGGACCCCGAGCGCCACCACCACCAGCACCCCCGCCTCGATGGCGGCGCGGGACCAGGGGCGGGGGGAGGCGGCCATCAGCGGGTCCGAGGGAGCGTCAGGCGGTGGTAGATGCGCCAGCCTCCGGGGACCGGCGCGGCGGCGATGGGCACGGGGTCGTAGTGTGCCCGCATCCGGCGCGCCCGGTCGCGCAGACCGCGGCTCGACCAGGCCCGGTGGGCGCCCTCCTCCCCCCACAGCACGCACGCGTCGGGTGGAGGCGGGGCGCTCCACAACAGCAGGTGGCTGGGCTCCTCCTGCCCGACCAGAACGGGCTCGTCGGTGACCACGCGGCAGCTCGGGTCGGGCGGCGACAGCGAGGCGGCCAGCGGCTGAAGGTCGGCCGGGGTGGCCCAGACCTGCGAGAGGCCGCGCGTCTGGATGGCCAGCCCGACCGCCACGACCGCGCCGACCGCCCAGCCCCACCGCGCGGTCGCCACGCCCGCCAGCGCGCACAGGCCCACCGCCCCGAAGAGCACATGGCGGGCGCCCTGGTCGTCGAAGCCGGCGGCCAGCAGATGGTTGAGGGCGACAGCTCCCGCGATCGGCCACGCCCGCCGGTCCACCAGCCCGAGGGCCGCCAGCCCGAGCACCGCCGGCCCGAAGAAGCCCACGAGGGGGAGGTTGACCCGGAGGACGGTGGTCAGGTGCGCGAGGCTCCCGTCGATGGGCGCGCTACCGGCCATCGCGAGCCACGCCGCCGCTCCCAACAGCCCCGCGAGCCCCGGGCCTCCACGCAGCAGGGCCAGGGCCGCCAGCTCGGGCCGAAGGGCCGCCGCAGCGAAGGCAGACAGCGCCGCGACCCCGCCCCGGCGCGTGACGAAGGCGCCCACCAGCAGCGCGTGGGG
>JBDQIL010000491.1:0-4507 GCA_040264415.1 Myxococcota bacterium | reverse complement strand
GTGCGGCTGCTCGTGCCCCCCGGGGTCGCCGCCGACCAGCCCCTCCCCTTCGTGGTCGTCTTGGGGGCACAAGCCAGGGTCGCCAGCAGGACGGGGAGCGCGCGCACCCTCAGCGCCCGATGTCTTCGTTCCAGAGGTCGGGGCGCGCGTCGATGAACGCCCGCATCATCTCGATGCAGGTGGGGTCGGCGAGATCGAGCACCTCCACCCCTGCGTCGCGCAGCCAGCCCAGGTCGGCGGTGAAGTTTCGGCTCTCGCCCACCACCACCGCGCCGATGTCGAACTGGCGGATGAGGCCGCTGCAGTACCAGCAAGGGCTGAGCGTGGTGACCATGACCGTGTCGCGATACCCGCGTTGGCGGCCCGCTTTGCGAAAGGCGTCGGTCTCGCCGTGGATGGTGGGATCGCCCTCTTGCACCCGGCGGTTGTGGCCCCGGCCGAGCAGCCGGCCGTCGCGGTGGAAGAGCGCGGCGCCCACGGGCACGCCGCCCTCGGACAGGCCCAGGCGGGCCTCTTCCACGGCGACCGTGAGCCACCGCCGGGCCAGGTCGGGGTCGAGCAGGGGGCGTTCCATGGGGCCTCCGAATGGAGCGGCCCCGGGGGGCCTCGGTCCTCGCTACCTTACCGCTCTGCCCCCTGGAGTCCGCATGAGCTTGCACCGATGGATCGACCCCGCTGGGGCCCCCGACGCGCCCCCGCCCCGCGGTCAGATGAGCGCACAGACCCAGCAGCTGCACGACGCCATCGACGCGCGGGCCCGGCGTGAGGGGGTGGCTTGGTTGCACCCCGAAGAGCCGACGGTCATCGAAGACAACCTGGGCAGCCAGGCCATCGTGGACTGGCAAGAGGCCAAGGGCGCGGCCACGCTGCTCGGCGAGCGGGGCTGGTCGGAGCAGCCCACCCTCTATGCCCGCTACGGGGGCCCCGCGGTGCGCGAGCTGATCGGGCGGGTGCGCGGGCTCGAGCAGGCCCCGGCCGCGGTGGTCACCGACTGCGGCATGCAGGCCATCGCCCTCGTGGCCGACACGCGGCTGCAGCCCGGCGCGCACGCGATCCGGATGGGGCCGCTGTACGGAAAGTCCGCCGCCTACCTGGCCTGGCTGGCGCCGCGGGTGGGGGCCTCGATCACCCACCTGCCCACGCACGACCCCGGGGCCCTCGAGGCCGCGATCCGCCCCGAGACCCGGCTGGTGCTGGCCGAGACCATGACCAACCCCCACATGCGGGTGCTCGACCTCGCGGCGGTGGGCCGGGTGTCTGCGGCCGCCCGCGCCCGGGCCCCCGGGCTCCGCCTGTGGCTCGACACCACGCTGACCACCCCGTGGGGGTTTCGAGCGCCGCCGCTCACCCTGCCCGGCATCGACGGCGTGGTGGCCAGCGGCACCAAGGCGCTCTGCGGCCAAGACACCGTGATGTGGGGCTATGTCGCTGGGCGCGAGGTGTCCGAGGTCAACCGGGTGATGGACCTCGTCGCGCTCCGCGGGGGCATCCTCGACGGCCGCCGGGCCGCCGCCGCGGTGGCGAGCTTGGCCGAGGCCGAGGCCCGGTTCACCCTGCGGTGCCACACCGCCCAGCGCATCGCAGCGGCCCTCTCCGCCCACCCGCGGGTCGCCGAGGTCTTCCACTCCAGCCTGCGGGACCACCCCGACCGGCAGGCCTTCGAGGCCGGCTATGCGCTGCCGGGGTCGCTGCTCAGTCTGCGGGTGGAGGGCGCCGACGAGCCGCAGTCGCGCCACTTCTGCGACGTCCTCACGATGACCGGCGTGGTGCGCTACGCGACCAGCTTCGACGGCCTGGTGACCAAGGTGAACCACCACCCCTCGGTCTCGGAGTACTTCGCCCCGCCGGCGGCGCTCCGCCGCCAGAACCTCGATCGGATCGTGCGCTTGGCGCCGGGCATCGAGCCCTTCAACGATCTGTGGGCCTGCCTGAACTGGGCGCTGTGGGCCTGGGATCGGGTGAGCCCGGCCGACGTGGTGCGCTGGCAGACGGCGCGGCGGGCGGCGCTCGACCTGGGCTGAGAGGCCCTACAGGTCTTCGACCGCCGAGCGGCGCAGGGCCACGTCGTCGGCCCGCTTCTGCTCCACCGCCGGCAGGCTGGTGAAGACCGCGGTGACCGCGTCGGTGGGTCGATCGTGCGCGAGCACCAGCGAGACCTTCTTGCCCACCCACCGCCACGTGCCGAGATCTGCGTCGGCCTGCGGCGGCGCGCCGAAGGCCGTGGTGAAGGTGTAGAGCAGGTCGTCGGCCGCGCGGGGGCCCCAGGCCAGCAGCTGCACCGACATCAGGCGGTCGCTGTAGCAGGTGTAGGCGACGTCGAGCAGCCCGGTGCTGCCGATGATCAGCTCATCGTCTGGGTTTCGGTACTGCACCATGCCCGGGTAGGGCTGCTTGTCGGTGCGACCGGCGCCGGCGACCTTGAGCGCCTTCTTGTTGCCCTTGAAGCCCTCGACCTCGTCGCACTTCGCGCCGAAGGGCAGCTCGCGGAAGCCCGCGTGCTTGTCGAGGTCTTTGAGCGATCCCTCCTTGGCGGCGAGCGACAGGGAGGTGGACAGGATGAGCAGCGGGATCATGACGGGCTCCGGACGGTCGTGCGGCAGGCCGGAGAGTGTAGAGCACCCAGCGCCTGCAGAGAAGGGGCGCGGGCCGATCAGCGCCGGGATCGGTCCCCGGCCGCCCGCCGCGGGGCCCGCCGGCTACCTGGCACCCATGCCGCCGCCAGTCGCGGGGTACGGCGTGTCCTGACAGGTCGTGATGCCGTTGTCGTCGGCCAGCTCGCCGTAGTAGGTCGGCCCGAAGCTGTACGGGAAGCCGTCGGTCATGTGGTAGTGGTAGCCGAGGTCGTCGTGGTCGTGGCCGTTGTGCTGGTCGAGGAAGGCCCCGCCGGCCGCCGCGCAGGTCGAGTCGAAGTAGTAGTCCTCGAAGTAGAAGCCCGACGTCGCGGTGAAGCTGTTGCCAGACAGCGAGGTCACGCTCTCTGACGTGGTGGGCCCATTCGCGGTGGCGGTCACCGCGCCCTGGGTGGGGTCGTGCGGATCGACCAGCACGCAGCTGCGCTCGCCCACGCCGTCACAGCCCACGCCGCCGTCTTCGCTGTAGTCGCGCGTGGCCCAGCAGCTCTGGGCCCGAACGCCGTCGGCGACCCACGGCCCGTAGAGCGGCACGCCGTCGGGGGCGAAGCCGTAGACCGGCGAGTGGCCATCGCCGGTGTCGCCGAGCTGGTCTTCGAGGCACGGGGCGTCGAGGTGGTGGTGGTAGTTGCCGCCCGCGGCGTGCCCCGCGCAGACGCCGAGGTCGTAGATCTCGAGCTTCTGGGCGAGGTTGTACCAGACCCCTTCGTTGTCGTAGGTGAAGCTGTCGGTCCAGTTGAACATGGCCACGCCGTTGACCATCAGGCCGGCGGTTCCCAAGGGGGTCCAGCAGGTCTCCGTGGCGGGGGTCGGAGAGACGGGGATGGTCATCGACCGCTCGCTCGCCTCGGGGCACTCGGGGCCCGGCGGCCACCACCCGTCGCCCTCGTCGGCGCCGTCGCGCCGGCAGCCGGTGCTGTTGAAGCCGATGTCGGCGCCCCAATCGTAGGTGGTCCCCGCGATCGCGGTGGTCGAGCCCGTCGCGAAGTCGGTGGAGGCGAGCGGGCGCGCGTTCAGCGCGTCGACCTGCGCTTGGGTGAAGGTCACGGTGTAGTTGGGCAGGCCCATCGACGTGACCGTCACGGTGGCGGGATCGGCGCTCTCGTCGACCGTCACCGACTGCACGTTCACCAGCGCGGTCACCCCATCGGTCTCGATGACGGCGCTCTCTTCGGTGGTGTTGCGCATCCACGACGTGCACACCAGGGCGTCGGCTTAGGCGCTCTCGTCGCAGTCGAGCCCGGTCGCGGTGCCGTCGCTGCCGTCGGCCGCCCCGTCGGCGCCGTCTGCGGTGCCGTCGGCGCCGTCGGCCGCCCCGTCGGCGCCGTCGGCGGCCTCGCCTGTGCCGTCGGTGGAGGCGGAGTCATCGGACTTGCCGGAGCAAGACATCGAGAGGGCCATGGAGAGGCAGAGGAGCGCGCGGGTCATGGGGATTCCTGGGGAGGAGCAGAGGGGGAACGCGGCGAATCGTACGCGAGGGTCGCTGTCTGTGCGAGGTTGTCGAGCATCGAGAGGGCGACGCGATCTGGGTGGTCGTCGAGATCGACCCCATCGAGCAGGTCGCCGGGGTGCAGCGCGAGGGTGAGATCCGGGGTGCTGGACGGCGGCGCGCCGGGGAGCGGCCGGTCCGCCTCGCTCGGCAGCGCGGTGCGCACGATGAGCTCGGTCCAGGGTTCGACGGCGCTGGCGCGCACGCGCCCGTCCAGCGCGAGGGTGAGGCCGGTCAGGTCGGGCGCGTCGGGAAGCGAGCGGGTGGCGCTGTCGGCCCGAAACAGGGCCAGGCCCGCCTCGCAGACCGTGGAGGGGTCGAATTCGCGCGCGCCCACCGCGGCGCTCCAGGGCTCGTGCAGGGGCACGGCGATCGCGTCGGTCATGGC
>JBDQIL010000490.1:0-4515 GCA_040264415.1 Myxococcota bacterium | reverse complement strand
CCTCGGGGTTGCCGCGCGTCGCCTCTGTAGCCCATCGGGCTACGCCAAAGACCATGCGTCTGCCGGCCCCCACGCCCCCCCCGTACGACCCGCTGGTGTGGTCCCGGGCGCCGTGGCCGACCCGCATCCGGCAGGTGTGTCAGGCCTGGGTGATGCAGGGCTACGGCGCGCCGGCGGTGGTGCCGCTGGCCTATGGCGTCAAGGTGGCGCTCTTCGTCGCTGGCTGGGTGGCCATGTGCGGCCTGTCGGGCGAGCCCGACTGCTTCACCCCCTTCGCGTTGCAGAAGCTCATCTTGTGGGCGTGGGCCTGGGAGCAGCTCGGCCTGGGCTGCGGCAGCGGGCCCCTCACTGGGCGCTATGTCCCGCCGGTGGGCGGCGCGCTGTACTGGCTGCGGCCCGGCACGGTGCGGCTGCCGTGGCTGGGGCGGCTGCCGGGCCTGAAGGGCACCCGTCGTTCGGGCATCGACGTGGGGCTCTACGCGCTGCTCATGCTCTTCCTGGCCCGCGCCCTGCTGGCGCCAGAGCTCACCTGGGTGGAGGTGCTGCCGCCGGTGGTGCTGCTGCCGCTGCTCACCCTGCGCGACCGCGTGCAGTTCTTGGCGGCCCGCGGCGAGCACTACTGGGTGACCGCGGTGTGCTTTCTATGGGCCGACGACTGGATCCCGGCTGCGATGGCCGTGCAGCTCGCCATCTGGATGTGGGCGGCCGTCAGCAAGCTCACCCCGCAGTTCGCGAGCGTCATCTCGGTGATGACGTCGAACAGCCCGTTCACGCCGTGGCCTCGGCTTCGGCGGGCCATGGTGCGCGCCTACCCCACCGACCTGCGCCCCTCCGGCCTCGCGCGCCTGCTGGCCCACGGCGGCGCGGCCCTCGAGTTCGGCTTCCCCCTGCTGCTGCTGTGGGGCGACGGTGGCCCCGTCACGGCGCTGGGCCTCGCGGGCATGCTGGCCTTCCACCTCTACATCAGCTCGAACGTGCCCATGGGCGTGCCCCTCGAGTGGAACGTGGTGGTGGTCGTCTCGGCGTTCATCCTGTGGGGCGGCACCGGCGAGCTGTCGCCGCTCGACCTCGAGGCCCCGCTGCTGGTGGCGTTCCTGCTGGTGTTCACGGTGCTGGTCCCGCTGGTGGGCCATCTGTCGCCCCGCCACGTCTCGTTCCTGCTCGCCATGCGCTACTACGCCGGCAATTGGCCCTACACGGTGTGGGCGTTCACCCCCGAGGCCCTGGCCCGCCTCGACGCGCGGGTGACCACGAGCGCGCCCCCGGTGCACGAACAGCTCGCGATGGTCTACGACCCCGCCACCGCGGTGGGCAGCGTGGGCAAGGTGCTGGGCTTCCGCCACATGCACTTGCACGGCCGCGCCCTGCACGATCTCCTGCCGCGCTTCGTGCCCGACCTCGACCATCGCGTGGTGCTCGACGGCGAGCTGGTCGCCGGCCAGGTGCTGGGGTGGAACTTCGGCGACGGCCACCTGTCGGGGCCCGCGCTGCTCGCGGCGGTCCAGGAGCGCTGCGGTTTCGCCTTGGGCGACGTCCGCGTGGTCTGCGTCGAGTCGCAGCCGCTGCACCGGTGGCGGCAGGCGTGGGAGGCGTGGGACGCCAAGGGGGGGCGCTTGGCCCAGGGGTCGGTGTCGGTGCGCGATCTGCTCGAGCGGCAGCCCTTCCCGGAGGGCTGAGCCGGCCGCGCGTTCAGTCGGCGAACCAGTCGTCGGTGGGATCGATGGCCGGGGCGCCCAGCGGCAGGGCCTCGAGCCACCCGCCAGGGCCCACCTGGGTCACCAGCGCCTCGAGCGCGGCGACCCAGGACCGCTGCGTGGCCACCCGGCTGGCGATGGCGGCGGCCCGGCGCGGGTCGGCCCGATCCCAGGCGCGTCCGGCCTCTCGCGCGGCCGCGATGGCCTGGAGCACGGGCTCGAGGTCGCGCTGGTGGATCGCGGGCAGCGCGCGCAGCGCGTCGGCCCAGGGCGCCAACACCGCCTCGCCCGCGGCGTCGATGGCGTAGGGGTCGAGCCACCGGGTCACGCCGTCGGTCAGCGCCGCCCGGGTCGCCGGGTCGAGGCTGGCGGCTCGCGCCCGGTCCACCGCGGCCACCAGCAGCTCTTGGGTCGCGCGAAAGCGAAGCTGCAGGGCGGCGGTCGCGGCCTCGGCCCCGGCCTCGTCGCGCGCGGCCCGCGCCAGCTCGCCGCTCGCCGCTCGCAGCGCAGCGGCCGCGCGGAAGGCGCCCGAGTCGCTCGCGCCGGAGGCCAAGGCTGCCGAGGCGAGCGCAGGTCCCGCGTCGGCGAGCGTGGCTGGCGTGGCGGCCGTGACTCGATCACGCAGGGCGGCTGGGATCGTGGAGAGTGAGGCCATGGCGTCGCCTAACCCCTCTCGACCGCGGCCCCATGGGCCCGCACCACCGCCCCCCGCAGCCACCGGTGAGCCGGGTCGTCCTGCGCCCGCTCGTGCCAGTAGCTGCGCACCTGAAAGCCCGGCAGGGCCAGCGGCGGCTCGAGCAGCCGCAGCGGCGCCAGGGCCGACAGGGCGCGCAGCTGCGCCCGCGGTCCGGTGAGCAGGAGGTCGCTGCGAGCGACCACCAGCGGCGCCGCGACGAACGACCGGATGCGCACCGCCACCCGCCGGCTGCGGCCCAGCGTGGCGAGCGCGCGGTCGACCACCCCCAAGCCCGAGCCGGTGGGGCTCATGAGCGCGTGCGGCAGCGCGCAGTAGGTGTCGAGGTCGAGGGCGTCTCCCACCTGGGGGTGGTCGGCACGGGCGACGCAGGCGAAGACCTCGTCGTGAAGGACGCGGGTGCGCACCCCGGGCACCGCGTCCAGCATCACCCCCACCACCAGATCCACCTCCCCCGACTCGAGCGGGGCCGCGGGCCGGCCCATCTGCGGGGGCCGCACATCGAGGTCGACGTGGGGGGCCTCCGCCCGAAGGATGCTCAACAGATCGGGCAGCAGGGTGAGGGCGAAGCCGTCGGGGGTGGCCAGCGTGAAGGTCCGATGCGAGGTGGCTGGCTCGAAGCCGGGCTTGGACGAGAGCGCGGTCTCGAGGTCACGCAGGGCGCGGTGCAGCGGGGCGGCCAGCGCTTCCGCCCGGCGGGTGGGCACCATGCCGCCCTGCCCGCGTACGAGCAGCGCGTCGCCCAGGGTCTCTCGCAGGCCCCGCAAGGCGTGGCTGACGGCAGACTGGCTGAGGCCGAGTCGATGGGCGGCCCGGGTCACCGATCGCTCGGCCAGCAGCGCGTCGAGGGCCCGCAGGTGGGTGAGGTTGAGCTGGGAGAGGGGGTTCTCTATCTGCATGAGCACCGTTCATTCATCAATGACCACAATGTGGTGGGTTCATCCTGTCACGAGACGTAGGTGGAGGGTGTCCGAGCGAACCGCCGGCACCCCACCCCGGAGTCTCCCATGTCCCGCACCGTCCTCGTCCTCGCCGCGACCGGCACCACGGGCCGCCCGGCGGTCTCCGCGCTGCTCGAGCGCGGCGCCACGGTGCGCGCGGCCACCCGCGACCCCGCCACCGCGGCCCTGCCAGTCGGCGCCACCGCGGTCGCCTTCGACATCGACGACCGGGCCACCTGGGGCCCGGCCCTGGCGGGCGTCGATGCCCTCTACTTCGCCCTGCCGCCGTTCCGCGCCGATGAGGCCGAGGTGGGTCGCGCGCTGCTCGACGCGGCCCACGCCGCGGGCGTCTCCCGCATCGTGAAGCTGTCGGCGAAGGGCGTCGAGCACGATCCCGAGAGCGGCCACCGGAAGCTCGAGCTCCACATCGAGGGGCTCGGTGTCTCGTGGGTGACCCTGCGTCCCACCTTCTTCATGGACAACTTCATCCACTTCTACGGCGACGGCGTGCGCCAGGGGGTGGTGGCGCTGCCCACGGGCGAGGGCGAGACCAGCTTCGTCGCGGCAGCCGACATCGGCGCGGTGGCCGCGGAGGCGCTGCTGGGGGACGAGGACGGCGCCTACTGGACCCTCACGGGCCCGGAGAGCCTGAGCTTTGGCGCGGCTGTGGCGCGCCTGGGGCGGGTCATCGGGCGCCCGGTCCGCTTCGTCGACGCCGAACCTGCCGCCCACACCGCGCAGATGCAGGCGTGGGGCATGCCCCCCACGGCCGTGCAGACGATGAGCATGCTGTACGAGATGGTCCGAAACAATGGGGCGACCGGGACCGTCCCCACGGTTGAGCGGGTGCTCGGCCGCCCGGCCACGCCGTTGGCGGATTGGGCCCGCGCCCACGCCGCCGCCTGGTAGCCCGCCCAGCTCGGGTCTCAACGCGGGCCCTACGCCCCCTCGTCGCTCTGGAGATGCCATGAAGATGCGCGCCGATCCCCTGCTCGTGGCCGTCGCCCTCGGCCTGCTCAACCCCAGCGTGTTCACCGCGGCTGACCCGCTCGGCGAGGCCACCCCGCCGCCCATGCTGCCCGCCGCCGCCCCGTCGGCGGCCCCGTCGGAGGCCCCGTCGGTGGCTCAGTCGGCGACCCGCCCACGCGCTTCGAGACCACGGTGACCGGGCGGGTCGGCCCAGATG
>JBDQIL010000489.1:0-4516 GCA_040264415.1 Myxococcota bacterium | reverse complement strand
GTCGTCGCGCCGCCGCCGCAGGGCGACCAATGCGAGGGGCAGCGTCGCGAGCAGGAGTCGCCCACCGGTCGTACCACCCGTGGCGCAGCCGCCGCCGCCGCAGCCCGAGTCACCCTCGTCGCCGCAGCCGCCGCCTTCGCCGCCGTAGGTCACGGTGCCCAGCCAAGCGTAGCCGCCGAGCCAGTCCCCGTCGGCGCCGGCGCCCTCGAGCTGGAGGTCGGTCAGGCCCAGGCCCGAGAAGGCGGGCAGGGTGAAGGCGATGTCTTCGACGAGTCCACCCACGATGCCGCCGATGAGCGTGTCGAACAGGCCCGCGAAGTTGTCCTCGATGGTGCCTTCGCTGCCGGGCTTGAACTCGTTGTCGGTGACCGTCGCCGTGAGGGCGTCGGTGCCGAGATCGACCACCACCCCGAGCTCGCCCGTGGCGCCGTCGAACTCGAGATCAGCGCCGGCGATCATGTCCACGTCGAGGGCGACGATGCGGCTCTCCCGGCCGTCGAGCTCGGCGTAGAAGTCGAGCCCCAGCTTCTCGAGCTGCAGGCCGACGTCGTTGTCGCCGTCGAACACGAGCGTGGGGGCGACCGCGGGGCGCGTGGCGATGACCATCGGCTCGGGGTTGGGGAAGAGGTCTTCGTACGTGCCGTTCGAGAGGCTGTTGAGCAGCCCCGTGTCGAGGCCGAAGCCGGTCAGCTCCTCATCGACGTTGTAGCAGAGCAGGCCGCCCCGCCAGAGCGAGTACAGGGCCTGGTTGCCGAAGTCGTCGGAGAGGTTCAGGGCGGCGTGGTATCCGGTGCCGACGCTCGCGGGGGCTGAGCCCAGGGCGGGCACGTCGGACGGGGTCTCGACCGAGGCGCCGGGGTCGTACTCGGCGATGCAGGTGGCGACCTCGGTGGTCGTCATCGAGCCGTCCATGTAGATCCGCACGCCGGCGGGGTCGATCTCGACGTCGGCCGGGGCGAGCTCGGCGGCCAAGACGATCCCATTGATGTCCAGCTCCTCGTTGAGCTGGATGGCGCCGAAGCTCTCTTCGAGGAGCGCCTCGATCTCGGGGCCGAAGTCGCCGACGATGTCTTGCAGGTACGGCGCGGCGAAGCTGAGGATCAGATCGTAGAGGCTGAGCCCGAAGAAGTTGAGGACGTCCTCGATCGTGCCGATGAAGCAGTTGTCGAGGTGGATGTCGGTGCCGGTCAGCGTGTAGTCGAGGCTCAGATCCCCGACCGTGGCGTCGAGCGTGGGCTCACCGGTGGTGGCGTCGGGGATGACCTGCAGGCCCAGGGCGGTCGTGACCGTGGCGTAGAAGGGCTCGACGTAGCCGTCACAGTCGGTGCCGATGCACTCGACCTCGCCGTAGACGTAGAAGGGGTCAGCTGCCTCGTTGACGTTGACCAGCAGCGTGATCTCGACGTCGAGGCGGCCGGTGTTCGGGACGATCGCCGCGCTGGCGACCTCGAAGTCGACCCAGACGTTCGACACCTCGTACTCGTAGCCGCCGAGCAAGCACTCGGGGAAGCCGCTGCGCGCGCCGTCAGCGATCGCCGGCACCTCGAGCTCGCCCGGGAGCAGGCCCGGGAGGATGTCGGTGACGACCGCGAGGCCCTCTGGGGTGATGTCGACCGTGGCGGCGTCTTGGATGGTCGCGCCGGCCGGGTACTCCGCATGGGCGGGCGCCGAGTGGAGCGCGACCGGCACCGCGAGAGACAGGCCGGACAAGAGGAGGAGGGACCTGGAGGTGTGCACGCTGGCCTCGCGCTCGATGGGGACGGGGGTGGCCCGTCGGCAGGGTAGCCGCAGCGCCGACCAGCCGCCATGGCGGAAGTCGGACCCGTGGGAACCGTCTTATAGCAGGCGCCGGGCCGGATCCGCTGCTGCGAACGGGGACAGCGCCGAGACGGGCACGAAGCGAGCGCCGCAGGCCGCGGCGGCCGCGCCGTCCGTGTCCCACCGATCGCCCACGAAGAGCATCCCCGTGGTGGGGGCTCCGGTGAGCGCAGCGGCCGCGTGCAGCCCGTCGGGCAGCGGCTTGAGCGCACCGAGCGCTCGGCAGTCCACGACCAGATCGAAGGAGAGCCCCATGGCGCGCAGCTTGATCCGTGCGGGGTAGTCGCTCACCACCACGGTGGGGAGGCCGCGGCCGCGCGCGGCGTGGAGCAGCGCCGCCGCGCCGGGCGGGCTCTGGGCGTGCCGGTAGGCTTCGGGCCAGCGACGGTCGATCTCGCGGGCCACGACTCGGTCCACTCGCTCGGGGGGCAGCTCCAGCTCGCGCGCGACCGCGGTCACGCAGTTGGCCCGAACGTCCGTGGAGCGCTGCCCCCGCTGCGCCTCGACCGCCTTGGGCCAGGCCAAGACCACCCTTGGAGAACGAAAGAGGGCGGGCCACATGGCGAGCCGGAGCGGCCCGGTCTCGGCGAGAGTGCCGTCCAGATCAAAGCAGACGGCCGAGACCCCCCGCAGGATCCGGTCGATTTGCGCAGCGATCGCTTGATGGGTTGACACGGCTTGTGGCTC
The DNA here is from genome assembly GCA_040264415.1 of Myxococcota bacterium. GTDB lineage: Bacteria > Myxococcota_A > UBA796 > UBA796 > UBA2385 > M30B51. The sequence goes on along the minus strand of JBDQIL010000489.1, from coordinate 2,011 downwards.
ACCATAAGAGCCGCTGGCTCGTGGCGGAAGGCGTTCCCAGCCGGCGCGTGCAGGCTGCGCCGGGTCCCACCCAGGTGCAGCGGCGATGACGAGAGGCCAGGTAGCTCAGTCGGTAGAGCAGGGGATTGAAAATCCCCGTGTCGGCGGTTCGATTCCGTCCCTGGCCACCATCGCCCGCCTCCTTGTTCTGGTCCTGTTGGCCTCCTGCTCCGCAGACGATTGCGAGCGGTTGTGTGGTCAACTCGCGCAGCGCTTTGGTGACTGCGTCGACGAGTGGCCGACCGGATGGGACGAGCTCGATGCGCGCAACGAGGGATCGTTCCGAACCGCCTGCCAGAACCGGTGGGCGGGGGTCCGAGCCGATCTCGAGCCCCGTGAGCTGAACGACGCGCTGGATCAGTGCGACGACTCCGACGCGGCGCTGGCCCGGATGAGCCGCTCCAACACGACCTGCGACCAGCTCCGGGCCCTGTACCTGGGCGATTGAGGCGGCGAGGCCACCCGCCGGCCTACTGGTACTGGATGTCCTTGACCGCGATGTCGAGCTTCCGGATCCGGTAGCTCAGGTTGCTCCGCGAGACGCCCAGCCGCCGCGCCGCGCGCGCTTGCACGCCCTGCTCGGCGCGAAGCGCCTCGACGATGAGCCGTCGCTCGAGGGCCTCGAGGGAGTCGGGGAGGTTGAGATCGGCTGCGGCCGGCGGCTCTGGTGTGGGCGGTGGATCCGTGAGGGCCGGCTCGGCGATGCGATGCTCGGGCAGCTGAACCGACTCGATGCGCTCGCCCGGACACAAGATCACCGCGCGCTCGATGACGTGCTCCAGCTCACGGACGTTTCCCGGCCAGTCGTGCCCCTGGAGGGCGTGCAGGACCGCAGGAGTGAAGTCGGTCGCCGGTCGGTTGTATCGGCGCGCGTACTTCTTCAGGAAGTGAGCGGCGAGCAGGGGCACGTCGTCTAGGCGTCGGGCCAGCGGGGGGACCGGGATGTGGAAGACGTTCAGGCGGTAGAAGAGGTCCTCGCGAAAGCGCCCGGCCCGCACCTCTGCCCGGAGGTCGCGGTTCGTGGCGGCCACCACCCGGGCGTCCACATGGAGGGTCTCGCTGCCACCGACGCGCTGCAGCTCGCCCGACTCCAGCACCCGCAACAGACGGACCTGGGTGGACAGGGGGATCTCGCCGATCTCGTCGAGCAGCAGCGTGCCGCCAGCCGCCTGCTCGAACTTGCCGCGGTGTTGGCGGATCGCGCCGGTGAAGGCGCCCTTCTCGTGTCCGAACAGCTCGGACTCGAGCAGCCCCTCGGGCAGCGCGGCGCAGTTCACCGCGACGAAGGGTCGATCCCGGCGCGGGCTCCGGTCGTGCAGCGCGCGCGTCAGCAACTCCTTGCCGGTGCCGGTGGGCCCCGTGAGGAGGACCAGGGCGTCTGACGGCGCCACTGCGTCGATGAGCTCGTAGACCTCGAGCATGGCGGGGGTCGCGCCCACCACCTCTTCGAAGCCGGCGCGGCCCGCGAGCTCGGCGCGGAGCTGGGCGACCTCTGCCTCGAGGGCGCGCGCGCGTCGGGCCCGCTCGAGCACCACGGCCAGCTCGTCGCGGCTCACCGGCTTGATGACGTAGTTGGCGGCGCCCGCCTGCATGGCCTGGACGGCGCCTTCGACACCACCGTGTCCGGTCATGACCACCACCGGCAGCTCGGGCTGCTCGGCCTTCAGCCGCTCGAGGAGCTCGTGGCCGCTCATGCCCGGCATCTTGACGTCGGTGATCACGACCTCGAACCGGGACGCCCGCGCCCGCTCGAGGGCCTCCTCGGCGTCGGGTGCCAAGGTGACGTCGTAGCCGGCCCGCGTCAGGTTCACCCGGAGCGCGGTCCGGACGCTGCGGTCGTCGTCGACCACGAGCACACGCGGGCGGGGGGCGGCCATCACTCCACCGAGAGCTGGTAGGGCATCAGCGCCCACACCCGTTCGTCGGACAGGGACTGCCACCGGGCGATCGCGGCGAGCTCGGGCGGCAGAAG
>JBDQIL010000488.1:0-4527 GCA_040264415.1 Myxococcota bacterium | reverse complement strand
GTGTCGCTGGTGCTCGATGGCGCCGCCGCCGCCGACGTGACCGGCGCGGTGCTCGACCTCACCGAGGTGGTCGAGGGCGAGCCCGAGTGCCTCCGCGTCGACGCCGACGGCGCCTGCCTCCGGTGGGGCGCGGTGAGCACGTCGGAGACCACCACGACGCGGCTCACGGTCGGCGACCCGGAGTGGGTCTGGGGTGCCGCGCTGCCCGCGGACTTCGAGCCCGGCGACAAGGTCAAGGTCACCCTGCAGGACGCCGACGGCGACCCGCTCGACCGGCTCTCCCTCGAGGGCGCCCTGCCCCTCGCCGACGGCGCCGGTGGCACGCCGGCCCTCCTGGTCGACGACGGTCCCCTGGCCACGCTGCAGCTGTCGCTGCTGGACGACGGCACCGCCGCGGGGGCCGCGGGCGTGTCCCTGTTCTCCAGCTGGAACGCCTCGGACGACCCGCCCGAGGCGGCGATCCTCACCCTCGAGGACGGCGAGGTCTGGACCCTGACGCCCCACAGCTACCAGGCCAGCGCCTGGGTGCCCGTGGACTTCTCGGGCGACCCGAGCCGGGAGGCCTTCTCCGTGGAGCAAGACGGCGTCGACGCGGGCACCTTCGACGCCATCCTGACCTGCGAGGCGGGCAGCACGTCGGGCCGGTCCGCCTGCGGCCAGCTCCTCCAGGACGACACGGGGCAGTGGGGCCTCTCTTGGACGGTGTTCGCGGCTGATCCCGATGACCTGCCCGCCCGCGCGACCCTGAGCCTGAGCCCCACCCGGGGCGAGGTGACCCCCCTCGACGAGACCCACGCGGCGGTGTTCGACGCAGACCGGGGGGTCACCTTCGGCCTCCCCGTCTCGCTCGCCGACGCCCCCAACGGCGCCGAGCTCGTGGTCGACGTGGAGATCCTCGGGGCGGCCCCGGGCTCGAGCGCCGTGCGCCGGACCCTGAGCGCGGCCACCCTGGGCCTGGTCCTCGACACCGACGCGCTCGGCGCGCTCGTGGTGGGCGGCATGGACCCGGGCGACGTCACCCAGGGGCGCGGCGACATCCTCATCGGCGGGGAGCCCATCGGCATCGAGCGGGAGGTGGGGGGGACCCCCGTCACCACCGTGCCGCCGGTCATCCAGGCGATGGCAGCCGGCGGCGGCGGCAAGACGCTGTTGAGCCTCGGCAACGCCGTCGGGGTGAGCCAGGTGGAGGACAACTAGCCGTCGCGGGTCGAGGTCTGGTTCGCGAGCCGGCCTTCGGCGGCGGGGTGGTACAACCTCTGGCTCCCTCCCGCCCCTGGTGCGCCCATGCTGCTGACTGTCGCCCTGCTCTCGCTCGCCGCCCAGGCCACCGACTGGCAGCAGCCCGCCGCCGAGGTGCTCGAGGTGCTGCACGCCCCGCGCCTGCCGTGGGTGTGGACCGCGCCCTCGGGCACCCACCTGCTGCTGGCCGACCCCATCACCTACCCGCCGCTGGCCGACTACGCGGCGGGGTGGCTCGAGCTGGCTGGCCGGCGGGTCGACCCGTCGAACGGCGGCTTCCATGGCGACCCGGGCGGGACGGCCCCGAGGCTGGTGTCGGTCGACGCGCCCGACGCGGCGCCGATCCCGCTTGCGCTGCCCGACGGCGCGCAGCTGCAGGGGGTGGCCTGGACCGCCGACGGCGAGCGCTTCGCGCTGACCGTCGAGACCGACGACCACTTCGGGCTGTGGGTGGGGGACCGGACCGGGAGCCTGGCCGAGATCGAGGGCGTGGCGCTCAACCCGCTGATGGGGGGCGCCGTGCGCTGGATGCCCGACCAGAAGCGCCTGCTGGTGCGCCAGGTGCCCGAGGGGCGCGGCCCCGCACCCGCGTCTCCCGCCATCCCCGCGGGGCCGATGACCGCCCAGAGCGACGGAGACGGGCGCGCGCGGTCCACCTACGAGGCCCGCAACCTGCTCCAGACCGCCCACGACGACGCGCTGTTTGAGCACTACATGACCTCTCAGCTGGTGGTGGTGGACCCTCGGAAGGGCAAGCGAGAGACCCTCGGCGCGCCCGGCGTCTACGCCACCGCGGCCCCGTCCCCCGATGGTCGGTACCTGTTGGTGGAGCGGCTGGAGGCGCCGTGGTCGCACGAGGTGGCCTGGTGGCGCTTTGGCCGGGCCATCGAGGTGTGGGACCGCAAGGGCCGCGCGGTGGCCACCATCGACACCCTCCCGGTCGCCGACAACGTGCCGGCCCACGGCGTGCCCACCGGCCCCCGCGGCGTCTCGTGGCGCGCGACGGCGCCCCACGAGCTGTTCTGGGTGGAGGCGCTCGACAGCGGCGATCCCACCGCTGAGGTGCCCCACCGCGACCGCCTCATGCGGCTCGACGCGTCCGCCTCGGGGGCGCCCGCGGTGGTGTTCGAGGCCGAGCACCGGGTGGTCGGCTGGGACTGGGGCGAAGGCGGGATGCTGATGCTCACCCAGCGCGAGCGCATGCGGCGGTGGCGCTACACCTGGCTGCTCGACGTCGACGCCGGCACCGCGCGGCCCTGGTTCGACCGCAACGAGAAGGACCGCTACCATTCACCCGGCGACCCGGTGATGCGGCCCCTCGACGACGGCGGGTGGGTGCTGCGTCAAGACGGCGACGCGGTCTTCTTCTCGGGGCGGGGCGCCAGCCCGACGGGCGACCGGCCCTTCCTGGATCAGCGCGACGTGTCCACGGGGGCCGTCACCCGGCTGTTCCGGTCGCAGGCGGATCGCTACGAGTCGTTCGTGGGCTTCGCCGGGGCCGACGACCGCGTGGTGGTGCGCTCGGAGTCGGCCGCCGACGTGCCCAACTACCAGCTCGTCACCCTGGGGGCCCCGATCGAGGCCGCCCCGGGCGAGGCGGCCCGCGCGCGCACGAGCGCGCCCATCACCCGCTTCACCGACCCCGCCCCGCAGGTCCGGCAGCTCGAGAAGCGGCTGGTCACCTACACCCGCGCCGACGGGGTGCCGCTGTCGTTCCAGCTGTACCTGCCGCCGGGCGCCGATCTCGCCGATGGCCCCTTGCCGACGGTGGTGCACGCCTACCCCCTCGAGTACTCCGACGCGGCGACCGCCGGTCAGGTGCGCGGCTCGACCCAGCGCTTCGACCGGCTGCGCGCCAGCTCCCCCCTCTTCTTCGCCCTCAACGGCTACGCGGTGCTCTACCAGACCGCCATGCCCATGGTGGGCGACCCGGAGACGGTCTACGACACCTTCGTGCCGCAGCTGGTGTCAGACGCCGAGGCCGCGGTGGCCGCGGCGGTCGAGCAGGGCGTCGCAGACCCCGACCGCATCGGCATCATCGGGCACAGCCACGGCGGCCTGATGGTGGCCAACCTGCTGGCCCACTCCGACCTCTTTCGTGCCGGCATCGCCCGCAGCGGCTCCTACAACAAGACCAACCAGCCCTTCGGCTTCCAGTCGGAGCGTCGGTCGCTCTTCGAGGCCCGCGACGCCTACATCCAGGTCTCGCCCACCTTCTTCGCCGACGGGGTGGACGAGCCGGTGCTCATCATCCACGGCGCCGCCGACTCGAACCCCGGCACGCTCACGTTTCAGTCCGAGGTGTTCTTCGAGGCGGTGCGGGGCGCGGGCGGCACGGCCCGGCTGGTGTTGCTGCCCTTCGAAGACCACGGCTACCGGGCTCGCGAGAGCGTCGAGCACGTGCTGTGGGAGCAGCTCGAGTGGTTCGACGCCCACCTCAAGCAGGCCCCAGCGCGCTGACCAAACGGGTCAGTACGGCAGCAGCGGGTTGTGTTCGTCGGGGTCGATCACCAGGCCGGCCTCGGGATCGAGGGCCGCGGCCGCCCGGATGGTGCCGTCGAGCGCGCTCAAGAGCAGCCCGAGGAGCTGCTCGCGGCTGAGGCGGGGGGCTTCGATCCAGGCCAGCGAGGCCGCCTCGACCGCGCCCACGTAGGTGCGGGCCGCGGCCATGAACACCGGCCGGTCGGGCGACACGCCCACGCCCTCCAAGAGCTGGTGGGCGAAGACCAGCCGCGTGTCGCGGACGATGCCCGCCACCTCGGGGTCGGTGCCCAGCCCCCCCTGCATGAGCGCCTGGAACACCCCCGAGCGCTGCTCGACGAAGTCGAGGTAGGCGTTCATGCCGGCGATGGCCTGCATGGGGGGCGTGAGGCTGCGATCGGGCTCGGCCGCCGAGACGAGGTGCGCTGCGGCCAGGCGCACGACCGCCACGTAGAAGGCCCGTTTTCCGCCAAAGTAGTGGTAGAGCAGGCCCTTGGACACGCCCACGGCTTTGGCGATGTCTTCGATGGACACGTCGGCGTAGGGCTGCTCTTGGAAGAGCAGCAGCCCGGCCTCGAGCAGCTGGGCTCGACGCTCGTCGAGCGGCATGCGGCTTCGGCGCTTGGAGGTCACCGAGGGAGCGTAGCCCGCGGGCAGCCCGCGAGCTGGGTGCCATGTTGAACCCAGTCCAATAAGTTTATTGACCTTGGTTCAACGCGGGGCTATCGATCTATCGAACCTGGTTCAACAGTTCGGGGAGCGTCCCCGCCGCCGGGTTCGAGACCGGTCCCGTGACCCCCACAGGAG
>JBDQIL010000487.1:0-4536 GCA_040264415.1 Myxococcota bacterium | reverse complement strand
GTGCCTGATAGCCCGGAGCATCCCGACGGAGGCGCAGCGCGATGGCCTTGTATGACGACGACGCAGGCACGGTCCCACGCGCAGGCGCGCTGATCGGCGTGCTGGTGGGGCTGGTCGCGGCCGGCGCGCTGGCCGTCTGGCTGGGCTGGAGTCACATCCACCTGACCCACGGCACGGGGGCCTTCGACAGCCTCTGCGTCGCCGGGGCCGCCTTCGACTGCGACACCGTCAACACCAGCGACTGGGGCTCCATCAAGGGCGTGCCCATCAGCTTCTATGCGCTGCCGATGTACGCGATGATGGCGCTGCTGGCGTGGGTCGGGCGCGAAGACGGGGAGCGCGGGGCCCGCGCGCGCGGGGGGCTCGTGGTGCTCGCGGGCCTGGCGGTCGCGGTGAGCCTGTGGCTGTTCGGCGTGATGGTGTTCGAGATCGGGACCATCTGTCTGTTCTGCACGGCGCTCGACCTGGTCCACCTGCTGATCCTGGGGCTCGCGCTGGTCCCGCCCGGGGGGCGCCGGCCGGCGCTGCCTGCGGGCCTCGACATGATGATCGGCGCCTTCCTGGCGGTCGTGGTCATGGGCACGAGCTTCCAGTTCGCGCTCATCTACGCCGAGCGCCTCGACCGCATCGCCGCCGCTGAGATCATGCAGCGCGACCAGCCGGCCGAGCTCGACGCGCGCACCGAGCGCCGCGAGGGCCGCGTCGTCGCCTTGCCCGACGCGACCTGGGACGTCCCGCTCGACCGCTACGACCCGACCCTGGGCCCGACCTCGGCGGCGGTCACGGTCGTCGAGTTCGCCGACTTCGAGTGCGCCTACTGCCGACGCCTCGGCCACAACCTCGCCCCCCTCAAGGCTCGCTACGCCGACCGCGTCCGCTTCGTCTTCAAGCACTACCCGATGGACCAGGCGTGCAACTCGCGCATGAAGCGCCAGCACCACCCCGACGCCTGCTCGGCGGCCCGAGCGTCGGTGTGCGCCCACGCTCAGCGCGCGTTCTGGGGCTACCACGACCTGCTCTTCCAGAACCAGGACCACCTCGAGCGTGAAGACCTGCTGCACTACGCCGACGCCCTCGACCTCGACCCGGTGATGTTCGCGGCCTGCCTCGACAGCGAGGAGTCCATCGCCCAGGTGCGCGAAGACATCGCCCACGCCGGCAGCCTCGACATCACCGGCACCCCGCGGATCTACGTCAACGGCCGCATGTTCAAGGGGGCCGTGAGCGAGGCGATGCTCGAGGCCGCGATCCAGATGGAGCTGGGAGAGGCCGAGGCGACCGACGATGGGCGGGTCGTGACCGCGCGCGACGTGGTCACCGAGCCGCCGCTCCCGGCCGGCCCGATGGAGATGGTGCCGGTCGAGGGTGACGGCTCGACCTTCTACATCGACGCGGTGGAGTCGAGCATCGACGCCGAGGGGCGGGCGGTCGCGCTGGCCGCGGTCGAGCCGGTCACCGCGTCGTGGGTCGATGCGCAAGCGGCCTGTGCGAGCGCAGGCAAGCGCCTCTGCACCGCAGCCGAGTGGCTCACCGCCTGCCAGGGCCGCCCCGCTGTCGACGACGACGCCTCCGGCAGCGTGCTCGACGACTACCTCGAGGGCCGCGACTATCCATACGGCGCCCACTACAAAGGGGGGTGGTGCTTGGATGACGCCGACCGCGACGCCCGCCGCCAGGGGCCGACCGGCGCCCGTGGGGCATGCCGCACCCCCGCCGGCGTGCACGATCTGACCGGCAACCTGCAAGAGTGGGTCGGCGCAGACGAGGCGGACGCGGTGCTCATGGGCGGCGCCTGGTACTACGCCGACAAGGCGCGGTGTGGAACCTCCTACGACCGCTTCGGGCCCGCCATGGCGAACCGCACGACCGGGTTCCGGTGCTGCGCCGACCGGCCCGTGGCAGCCCCACCGAGCGACGCGGCCGCGCTGTCGGCGGGCGCCGACCTCGTCGAGCCCGGTGAGTCCCTGCCGGCCTTCGAGGGCACGCTGCTCGGGGGAGGGGCTTTCGACAGTCAGTCGCTCGCTGGCCGTGTGACCCTCATCAACTTCTGGGCGAGCTGGTGCACCCCCTGCCGCAAAGAGCTGCCGGCGCTGGCGGGCCTGCACGCCCGCACCGACCGGGCCGACTTCGAGATCGTGGCCGTCAACGTCGACCGCGATCCCGCGCTCGCGCGCCGCTTCTTGGGCAAGACGCCGCTGCCCTTCCCGGTGGTGCTCGATCCGGCCTCGGAGATCGTGGGTCAGTTCGACGTGACGGCGATGCCCACCAGCGTCCTGATCGGTCGAGACGGCGCGGTCTTGGAGCGGCACGCCGGCTACTCCGACGCCTGGTTCAGCGCGTTGGAGGAGCGCGTTGGCGCAGAGGTGGCGGCCGGGCGACCGCGCTAGCTCGCTCGCTGCCTTGCGCCGGCAGCGAAGGGCTCATAGCCAGAGCAGCAAAAATGTTGGGGCGTCGATCAATGGTAGGTCACCAGTTTTTGGCACTGGCTATGCAGGTTCGACTCCTGCCGCCCCAGCCCCTTGTTTCTCCCCACTGCCAGTCGTGACCGCGGGCGCTCCCCGCGGCGCTCGGGGGCTCCCCCGGGCCGGCTCTACCGCGAGGCGTCCCATGGTCTCCGAGATCAAGCTCCTGGCCGGAAACGCGAACCCGGCCTTGGCCGAGCGCATCGCTCGGTACCTCGACATCCCGGTGGGCCGGGCGACGGTGGGGCGCTTCAGCGACGGCGAGATCAACGTTGAGATCGCCGACAACGTGCGGGGGCGAGACGTCTTCTTGATTCAGCCCACGTGCGCGCCCACCAACGACAACATCATGGAGTTGCTCATCTTGAGTGACGCCTGCAAGCGGGCATCTGCCGGCCGCATCACCGGGGTCATCCCGTACTACGGCTACGCCCGCCAAGACCGCAAGGTGGCCCCGCGGGTGCCCATCACCTCGAAGCTGGTGGCAGATCTGCTCAGCACCGCCGGCCTCGACCGCGTGCTCACGATGGAGCTTCACGCCGGTCAGATTCAGGGCTTCTTCGACATCCCCGTAGACAACCTCTACTCGTCGTCTCTCATCTGTGACTACCTGGAGCGCAACGTCAACCTCGACGGGGCGGTCATCGTCAGCCCCGACGCCGGCGGCGTCGAGCGGGCTCGCGCGGTCGCGAAGCGGCTCAAGGTGGGGCTCGCCATCATCGACAAGCGCCGCAGCGCAGCCAATGTCGCCGAGGTCATGAACATCATCGGTGACGTCGACGGTCGCACCGCCATCATCATCGATGACATGATCGACACGGCCGGCACCCTCACCAAGGGCGCGGCTGCCCTGGCCAACGCGGGCGCCACCGACATCGTGGCCTGTGCGACCCACGCGGTCCTGTCGGGCCCCGCGGTCGAGCGCATCTCGAATTCGGTGATCCGGCGCGTGCTCGTCACCGACACCATCCCGCTGTCGCCGGCCGCCGCCGCCTGCGACCGCATCACCCAGGTGAGCGTCGATGGACTTTTCGCCGAAGCCATCCGTGCCATCCACCACCATGACTCCGTCAGCCGCCTGTTCAACTGATCCCGGGCGGCAGACCCGCAGTTGACAGCGCCCGGGCGCGACAGTAGGTGCGCGGGCCGCCAAGGACAGCCTTTGGCGACTCCCTCGTCAGGGTACCGAAACCAGGCTGGCCGCGAATGACATCGCCCCGGTCCCGATAGGGGCCCGCAGTCCAAGGAGCGATGTTTTGGGTCTCGGCGGCGTCCTAAGCGGGCGCCCCTGAGGCAAATCGCGACCAGGCCCGAATCCAGGACTGCTCGGCGTGGCACCGACCAACGGGCCCGGCCGTGAGCCCCAACAGAATTTTCCAGGAGCCTCCGATGCACACCGAGACCCTCACTGCGACCGTTCGTGACGGCGTCGGCAAGGGCGTCGCCCGCAAGCTGCGGGCCGCTGGCCAGCTTCCCGCCGTGATCTACGGTCAGGGTAACGCCGCCATCACCGTGGCCGTCCCGACCGCCGAGGTCGAGGCCATCTTCCGCCGCACGGCCAACCGCAACACGCTGCTGTCGCTCACCGTCGGCGGTGACGAGCATGTCTGCTTGGTCAAGGAGGCCCAGCGCCACCCGGTCGGCCGGCACCTGTGGCACCTCGACCTGTACCGGGTCGACCCTGAGCTGCCGGTCCGCGTGCGCGTCGAGCTGAAGCCCAAGGGCACGGCCCAGGGCGTGAAGATGGGTGGTCGCCTCCAGGTCATGCGGCGTCACCTCGACGTGGTCTGCAAGCCGGCCGACATCCCCGCGGTCATCCACGTCGATGTGACGAAGCTCGAGATCGGCAAGTTCGCCAAGGTCTCGGCCGTCACCCCGCCTGACGGCGTGACCATCCTCTACAAGGGCGACTTCAACTTGTTTGCCGTCATCGGCAAGCGCGGCGCCGACGCCGCAGAAGAAGCCGCCGAGGCGTGATGCCACTGGCCGGCGCCCAGCGTCGGTCGACCGGGTGGTGTGGGCCTCCTTGACCAAGCAGACATGCTCGTCACCGCCGACGGTGAGCGACAGCAGC
>JBDQIL010000486.1:0-4537 GCA_040264415.1 Myxococcota bacterium | reverse complement strand
GCGCTCGCCGAGCTCGGGCCCACCTTCGTCAAGCTCGGCCAGGTGCTGAGCGTGCGGCCCGACATCGTCCCGGCCGACATCATCGCCGAGCTCGAGGTGCTGCAAGACCGCGGTGATCTCCCGCAGGCGGCCCAGGTCGGAGATGTTGATGTGGGGCATGCGTGCTCGGGGACGGGCCGACCGCGGCGCGCGCGGTGGCCGCAGGCGGAGGCACAGGCTATCCCTCAGACCTTCCCGAAGAGGGTGCACCCATGATCGATCCGATGACCATCGACGCCATCGTGGCAGACCCCAGCTACCTCATCTTGCTGGCCTTCGTCTGCTTCGGCATGATCTGCGTCTTCGCGACCTTCGTCTTCATGATGCCCATCGTGGCCAACGTCATCCTGGGCGTGTTCAGCACGGTGATGGGCGAGCAGATGGGCGCCAAGGCCCGCGGCCAGACGAGCGGCGTGATCACGCCCGAGATCCTCGACCGCGACTTCGTCGACCCCGGCCCCAACGTGAAGCCGGTCGGGGGCTGAGCCCCGCGCTCTGCGTCGCGAACCCTCCCGCCGCGTGCCGCCAGCCCTGTGGGCCGGCGTCGCGGTGTTGTTGGTTCAGGTGCCCTTGCACCTCGGGTGGATGGCCGATCCCGCGGGGGTGATGCTCGCCAACCCCTTCCACGGGGTGCACGCGTGGGCGGCGCAGGTGGTGGGCGACGCCTGGGCGCAGGGGCGGTGGCCCTCCCCCACCACGGCGGCGGGCTTCCCGCTCGAGAACCGCGCGCACTACATCGGCTGGGCCTTCCTCATCCCGGCCGCCTTGCTGCGGGCGGCGCTGTCGCCGCTGTGGACGGTGCACCTGGCCGCCTGGGTGGGGCCGGCCCTGGGCGCGGCCGCCATGGTGCCGCTGGTCGAGCGCCTCTCGCCCCCCGCCACCCCCGCGGGGCGCGTGGCGGGGGCGGTCCTCTACGGGCTCGCCCCGGTCACCCTGGGCGCGGCGGCGTCGGGCCAGGTGGAGAACGCCCAGTCGTGGGTGGTGCCGGTGCTGCTCATCGCGGTGTGGGAGGCGGCGCGCCGACCGCGCCTGCTGCTGCTCCTCCCGCCAGTCTGGCTCTTTGGCGCCCTCACCAGCCCGTACCTGGGCATGATGGCGGGCCTCGCGGCCCCGTGGGTGGCGTGGCGGGGCCCCCGCCAGGGCGGCCTGCTGGCCCTGGGCGCGGCCGCCGCCGGGCTGATGGGCGCAAGGGCCGCCCTGGCGCCGGGCGACTTCGACGCGGCCCGCGACGTCTTTCGGCCCAATTTCGGCTACGACGGCTGGCCGGATCTGTGGAGCACCCCGCTGCCGGTCGCCGACCTCGACACGCTGCTGCTCGGGCCGATCGAGCCCCAGGTGCGCACCCTGGTGGTGCACCAGCCCTACCTGGGGCTGGCCTTGCTGCTCGGCGCGCTGGCCCTGGGCCGCGACCGGCGCGTCTGGGCGGGGCCGGTCATCCTGGGGGTGCTGCTCGCCCTGGGACCCGTGCTGGCGTGGCAGCAGGCGCCGCTGCGGGTCTTCGGGCACGCCCTCGCGCTGCCGGCGGTCGCGCTGCGCTGGATCGACTTCCCGCTCGCTCACGGCGGGCAGTACTACCGGGCGGCCATCCTGGCCCACCTGGGGCTGGCGGGCATGCTCGCCACCGCGCGGGCCCCGCGGGGCGCCCTGCTCGTGGCCGTGGTGGGCGCCGTCGACGCGGTGCGGAGCGTGGCCGCGCCCGGGCTGCCGTGGCCGGTCGAGCCCCTCCCGGTGGCCGCCTGGCAGGCGTGGGCCGATGACCCCGCGCCCGGCGCGGTGGTGCACGTGCCGCAATTCTCCGAGCACCTCACGCCGAACCACCCGGCCCGGCTGGCGGGGCGCACGGTGCACGGCCGCGACATGGCGGCGATGCCCCGCTCCACCGCCGCGCCGCCCCGCGTGCAGGCGCTCCAGCTCCTCCACGGCTGCACGATGCGGGGCGCGGCCTGTCCGCCGCCCGACCTGACCACGCTGGGCGGGCTGGGCTTTCGCTACGTGGCCCTCGACCTGGCCCCGACGCCGGAGCGCGTGAGCCTGCGGGGCCGCTTGGTGGCGCTCTGGGGTGAGCCCGACGGCGCGGCCGACGGCCTGGAGTGGTGGATCGCCTCCGGGGCGCCGTGAGGCCGCCCGGCGCAATCCGTGCGCCATTGCGTGGGAGCGGGGCAGCGCCTATGTTTCGCGTCCCCACCGGGAGTGCCCCCATGTCGCGCGAGCCCCATCTCCCCGTTCAGTCTGTCGATGCCTCCGAACACGACGTGCACTGCGATCTGCCCTCCGGGCGTCAGGTCGCCATCCGGGTCGACGGCGACCGCGAGCAGCTGGTGCTCGTGGGGGTCGATGGCGCGGTCGAGCTGCAGGTGGTGTTCACCCCCGAGGGTCCCGTGCTCCGCATGCCGTCGGCGCGGGTGAGCCTCGAGGGCGCCGACGCGCTGTCGCTGTCGGCCAAGCGCCTGAGCCTCGAGGGCACCGAGCAGGTCTCGGTGGTCTCGGGTGGAGACGTGCAGGTCACCGCCGCGAGCGACGTCCGCGCCACGGCCGACGGCGACGTCCACCTGCTCGGCTCGATGATCTACCTGAACTGACCGCCTCCGCCCCGTCCCCCCAGCCTGGAGCGCCCCATGCCCGCTGCCGCCCGTGTCGGCGACATGATGAAGCAGGACGCGCCGCACTGCCACGCGCCCATCCATCCGCCTGCGCCCGTCCCCACGCCGGCTCCCCACCCGGCGCTGCCGCTGGCCATCACCGGCCCGGGCGTGCCCACGGTGATGATCGGCAAGATGCCCGCGTCGGTCATGAACGACATGTCTGCGCCCTGCATGCTCCCGAGCTGCGTGCCCAACGGCCCCGGGATGGTGGCCATCGGGTCGAGCACGGTGATGATCGGCAAGAAGCCGGCCGCCCGCGTCAACGACCTGACCAAGCACACCTCCTGCGTGGCGCCGATCCCGTCGCCGGTCGGCAAGATCCTGCCGCCCGGCTGCCCGACCGTCATCATCGGCGGCTGATCGGTGCGAATCGGACACCTCGAGGCCTTCGCGCCGGTCTGCCCCGCCTGTCGGGTGCGGGGTGACGGCGCCCACCCCATCACCCTCGGCGAGGTCTTCGAGGCCGGCGGCGGCCATGTCTTGCAGGGCATGCTGCGCTGCTCCAACGAGGCCTGCCAGCGCGAATACCCGATCATCGACGGCGTGCCGCTGCTGCTCGCCCAGATCCGCGACCAGCTCTCCGGGCAGGCCCTCGGCGTGCTCCTGCGCGACGACCTCGACCCGGCCCTCGAGAGCCTCATCGGCGACTGCTGCGGGCCGGGGTCCGAGTACGACACCGTGCGGCGGCACCTGAGCCACTACGCGGTCGACCACTGGGGCGAGTACGACCCAGAGCCATGGGAGGGCAGCGGCGCCGTGGTGCGGCTGCTCGACCAGGTCGCCGCGTTGGCGACCCCCGGCCCCGGGCTGGCGGTCGACCTCGGCTGCTCGGTGGGCCGGAGCAGCTTCGAGCTGGCCGAGCGCACCGGCGGTCGGGTGGTGGGCATCGACCTCAACCTCTCCATGCTGCGGCTGGCGTCGCAGGCGCTCCGAGCTGGGCGGGTCGTCTACCCGCGGCGGCGCGTGGGCGTGGCCTTCGACCGGCGCGACCACCCGGTCCACCCGCCCGCGGCCGACCAGGTCGATTTCTGGGCCGCCGACGTGGCCGCCCTCCCCTTCCGCGACCACTCGATCCAGACCGCCCTGAGCCTCAACCTGATCGACTGCCTGCCCGACCCCTACGACCACCTCAAGACCCTCGGCCGCGTGCTAGCGCCGGGCGGCTTGGGCTTGCTGGCGACCCCCTACGACTGGTCGCCGGGGGCCACCCGCATCCAGGGCTGGATCGGCGGGCACAGCCAGCGTGGCGACGACCGCGGCGATCCGGTGGCGCGCATCCGGACCCTGCTCACGCCCGAGGCGTCGGGGCTCCAGCTGGCCGCCGAGCGCGACGGGCTCACCTGGGAGGTGCGCAGCTATGCGCGCTCCCGGACGGTCTATTCGTGCCACGCGGTCGCGGTGCGGGGCGCCCCCGCCGGCTGAGTCACGGGGCGGCGGGGGCCGGCTCCGACGTCGTCGCGTCGAGGGCCCGCGCCTCGGCCTTGGTGGTGGGCGTGGCCTCGACCTTGTCCCAGACCCAGTCGTCGGGCGTGGGCAGGGTGGGCTCGAGCGGGCCGCCCAGGAGCTTGCAGAGGGCCTCGGCGCGGCGGAAGCGGCAGGTCCACCGTTGCCCGGCGGTGACCGGTCCGTGCCGGCTCACCAGCCGGCCCGTCAAGAGGAGCACGCAGGACTCGCCCAAGGGCAGGCCGGGCGCGAGCACCACGGCCTTCGTGCCGGCGGTCTCGGGCACCACGTCGGTGACCAGGCCCCCCGCGCAGCGCACCTGGGCCTCGGTGAAGAGGTCGGCGGGCACCGCGACCGTGAGTGGCGCCGTGCCGTCGTCTGGGGCTGCCACCGGGCCGCCGCCGATGTCATGG
>JBDQIL010000485.1:0-4538 GCA_040264415.1 Myxococcota bacterium | reverse complement strand
GCGTCGCGGTGGTTGGTGTAGGTGGCGAAGTAGGCCGCAATGCCGAAGGCGCGAACGATGGCCTCGCGCTCGGATCCTCGGGCGGTCCGGTAGCCGTCCCAGTTCAGCAGCCGCAGGCAGTTCTTGCAGGCGTGCATCCGCGCGAGCCCGGTGGAGGCGCGCCCGAAGCCGTGTCCGCGGACCGGGAACAGGCCGTCCGTGCGGTTGGTGATGTGGTAGCGCTCGCCACGTCCTTGGTCGCGCATGGTCTGGATGGTGGTGCACTCCTCCAAGTGGAATTTGTAGGTGCTCCAGCCCCCGCGGAGGCTGGTGTGCTGGTCTCGGATGTAGAGCACCACCGCCTGGCCGTTCCAGGCCAGTCCCCCGCCGGGGGCTGGGGCGACGTCCTCGATGTGGACCTCGAGGCCTGCAGACCCAAGCTCCTCGAGCACCGCAGGGTCGACCTCGGGCTCGCTCTGCACCCCCATCTTCCGCTGGAGGGCTTCGAGCGGTTCGAAGGCGGCGCGGAGGTCGAGCTTCATGGCGCCCCCACGGCGTCGACGATCTCGCGCATGCGGTCTTCGGCGTCGGTGACGATGCGGAACTCGACACGCTTCGAGCGGAGGTGGTCCTCGGAGCCAGCGTGGGGCCCATCAGAGACGAGGATTGGCACGCTGGAGCTGAGGCCGTTGGCCCGGAGCACGGGGCCCAGCCAGGTGCTCCAGGCGGTGTCTACGCCGGGCAGTGCGATGACGAAGCTGAGCACGCTGTGGGCGCGCTGCTGGGACAACGCCATGTTCGCCAGGTATGCGTCGCGCTTGCCCAAGGGCTTGCCGTCCGGCCCGTTGTAGTCCGACGACGTATGACCCTCGATACGGACTTCCACGATGTGCTTTCGGATCTTCTCGTGCTCCAGAACCGACACGAACTGAGGGAAGAACTCCCCCAGCGCGATCTCGAAGTCGTTGTTCAACACGTGTTTGCCTGAGTCGAACTGGTTCTCCTGGTCCACGAACCGGACCACCAGACCGCTCTGGTCCAGTTCGGCTCCCCAGCGTCGCAACTCCTCGTCGTCGAACTCCTTCCGCATGGCCTCAGCCAGCTCGGTGCGCACCTCCTGGTACTCCCGGGCCACCTGCTCCTGCTTCCGGAGGTAGAGCACGGCCACGCACAGAAACACCAGCATGAGACCCGACATCAGGTCGGAGACTGAGATCCACTCCTCGCCCTCGGGGGAGCGCGGCGCTGGGAAGGGGCCCTCAGCCACGCCGCGTCCGGTTGCGTTCCAGCTCGATCTCGCGCGACAGGGTGACGACCCGCTGCAGCTCGTTGGTCAGCGGGGTGTAGTCGTCGGCGAACTTCTGGGAGAGCGACGCGAGCTTGCCCGCGAGCACCTTGAGCGCCTTCTCCAGCTCGACTCCGAGGGCCTGGTCGAGGGCAGCGATCTGCTCATCGATGGCCTCCTTGTTCTTGGTGCCGGCCTTCTCGAGGTCGTCCCGGATCTGGTCGAATGCGTCGTTCTGGGCCCTGGATAGGGAGAGGCGGAGTCTGGTGACCTCGGTCTGCAGAGACTTGCTCAGCGCGCCGAAGAGCTCGCCCTGGGCTTCGGTCAGGTTCTCGGAGAGGGTCTCGACCTGCGCTTCGATGGCGCTCAGGAGCTCGCGGTGCTGTGAGGCGACGGCCGTCGCGTTCTCTTGGACCGCCTGCGTCATCGCCTGCACGGCCTTGGTCGTGCCGCCACTCTCCGCCGCCACCTCTTCGAGCACGTGGAGGGCCACGGAGAGCGAGTTGGTCGTGGATTCGAGCTGGGGAAGCGCAGCAGCGAGGGTCTCGACGCTCGACGCCAACGTGCCCGCGTCTCCACCGAGTCGGGCGATCTCGTCTCGAACCCCTTCGATCTGCGTGGTGAGCGTCCCGACTGTCGACACCGTCTGCTCGGCCTGCTGTCGGATCGTGGTGGCATGCTGGACGATCTCGAGCAGGGCCTGGGCGGCCACGCGCTGGCCGTCTTTCGCGGCCTCGATCCCGGAGATGGCCGTCTGAAGGCGTTGCTCGCTCTGTGTGATGAGCGTCTCGTGGTTGTCCATCCACGTGACCATCCGGCCCACGGCCTCGTTGAGCTGCTTGAAGTTCTCGCCGAACTGCTCCGAGAGGTTCTTGTTGAAGTCGGCGACCACCTGCTCGAGGGCAGCGATGATTGCCTTGGTGCTCTGCTCCTCCAGCTTCTTCATGAACTCCTGCATGTCCAGACGCAGCTTCTGGAGCTGCGTGAGCATCGAGCTGTCGCCGTCGCCGCCGACCGCCGCCTTGATCTCCAACAGGGTGACGTGTTGGTCTTGCATGAGGCGGTGGTAGTCTTGGGCCGTTGGCTCGCCCGCGTCGGCCTGCTTGCTCGGGATGACGACGGACAACACGCGGAAGAAGACCGACAGACCCATGCCCAGCACCGACGTGAAGAACGCGGTGCGCATGCCCTCGATGAGCCTGGGAACGCTCTGATCGATGGCGCTGGTGTCAAACCCCAGCAGCGCCACCAGGATGCCGGTGAACGTGCCGAGGATGCCGATGGAGACGAAGTAGGGCCCCCACTCGCGCAGCGGAACGCGACGAGCCCACAAGATGGCGAGCGCGACGCCGAAGAACACCAGGAAGTAGACGTTCGTGCCCTGAATCAGCTCTTCCATCTGCGCTCCCATCAGATCAACCGCACGCGGGCGCCCGAGGCGATCTGCTGCAGCAGCCGCTCCCGGATCTCGTCGAGCAGGGCGTCTACGTCGGCCTCGGCCTTGAGCTCGCGGTTGTGCAGGCCCAGGTCCACCTTCACGATGAGGTTCTTGTCGCTCAGCAGCTCATCGAGGCGCTCGTTGGCCTCGTTCTCCGCGCGGCGCAGCGCCAGGGTGAAGGGGTCTCGCAGATCCGAGAGGGAGGGCGCGACGGCCTCCGCAGACGTCTCGGTGGTCGCGAGGGTGAGCGGTCGAAGCACGTGGTGGGACTGCTCGCCGGTGAGCGTGGCGAAGCCCTCCCGCGCCTTGACGCGGCGACGCGCGGCCTCGGCGTGCTGCTCCTGCCAGAGCAGGACCGCTCGCCGCTCGGCCCCGTAGGCGACGGTGATGGCTTTCAGGTCGTCGTCCAGGGCCGCGATGTCTCGCCAAGGCCGGTCGCCGGCGAGGTGGTCGCGGACGCGCTTGCCCGCCGCCTCCGTTGGACCGGCCTTCAGCACGGCCTCGAGCTGTGAGAGCTGGTGGTCGCGGACGAGGGCGGCGCGTCGGACCGCCTGGATGGCGGGCTCCGTGAGCTCGGCGTCGTAGAGGTTGAGGAGCTGGATGCCGTCGCGCAGGTCGTCCAGGCGCTTCTTGATGAGTTGGACGGTGGGGCGGGTCTGCCGGCTCTTGGCGACGCACTGCTCCAGCACGTCTTGGAGGGTGACCAGCGCGGCGGGGGGCGCATGCTGGCCCGGGATGCGGCCCAGCCGCGACAGCACGTCTCGGAGGCGGCGGGCCTGGCCCGGGAAGAGCTGCGAGACCGCGTCGGCGATCTGCATGTCCTCCCGGTCCATGTGGTGGCCGAGGCGCTTCTCGAAGAACTTGCAGATTCGCGCGCGGGCCTTGTAGCCGATGTCGTCTTCTCCGGCGGGGAAGAAGGTCGCGCGCCGGAACGACCGCTCCTTACTGAAGAGGTCCTTCACGCCGGCGTCGAGGACTGCCGTGATCTCGGTGCCCCCGTCGTCGGGCTGGATGCGGAGCTTGCCGGCTCGGAGCAGGCCGGCCACGCAGGCCTTGACGATGCTCGAGACGTAGCCGTAGGGCGGCCCGCCGAACCAGGCGAGGAGGGCGGTGCCGCCCAGCCCGCCTTCGGACTCGATGTGCTCCTGGATGCGGCGCGGGACCACGCCGGCACACGACGGGACGAACTTGCCGCCGTCCAGCTCGAGGATGCCCAGCTCGTCGGGGAGGAACTTGGGAGATGGGCCCGAGAGCACCTTCTCGACGAGCTGCATCAGCTCGCCGGGCGTGAGCGTGGTGGGCACGAAGTGGGGGTAGAGGTCTGGCAGCGCGCGGGTAGCCGCCTGCGACAGCGCGCTGGCGAAGGAGGCGCCCTGTTCGGCGGGCGTGATGGCCCGCCCACGGAAGTACATGCGCCCGGCCAGGAAGCAGGCGGCCACCTCGTCGCGAACCCGGCGCTCGAGGTCTTCGGCGCGGTTCTCCTCCTGCTGCAGCAGCACCTTGCGGGAGGGGTTGAGCGACTCGCGGCGCGGCTTGTACTTCCGCACCATGACGCGGGAGCGGTAGAGGTCGCGGCAGACGTGGTCGACCTGGTCGATGTCGCCGCAGAGCCAGAGCAGGCGGTCCTGCAGGGCGGTCTCGGCGCTGCGCTTCACCCAGGTGCTGTCGGTGCGCTCTCCCTTCGTGAGGAAGCGGAAGTCGACCCGCAGGGTGGCGTCGTCGCGCGGATCCACGAGGATGGCGTCGTCGGCCCTCCGGCCGTCGGAGAACACGCCGGCCCAGGGGAAGGGGCGCCCCTGCAAGCGGGGACGGTCTGGGGCGGCCAGGAGGTACTTG
>JBDQIL010000484.1:0-4544 GCA_040264415.1 Myxococcota bacterium | reverse complement strand
GCGAGCAGCAGCCCCTCGCGGGCCAGCGGGCCACCTTCGACGCGGCGCGGGCGGCCTGGGAGGCACAGACCCCGGCCGGCGAGGCGGCCTCCACCGACCTCGGCCTGACCGACGAGATGCGCGCCATGCTCGACGAGCTCGGCTACCTCGACGAGTAGCCGCCCGCTCAGTCCACCGAGCCCACGATGATGGGCGCCCGCCACGGGCCGTCGGCCGGCAGGTCGGTCGCGTTCGAGGCCGAGTAGCCCGACGCCGAGCCCCAGTAGATGCGGCTGTCGATCTGGCGGTCGCCCGCGTCATCCATGTAGTTGGCGAAGACCAGCTCAAGGTAGCCGTCGCCGTCGAGATCGCCGACCGTGTGGGTGTAGGTGCCCGACGTGGCCAGGTCGGTGCGCCCGGTGTTGGCCACGCCGCTGCTGCTGCCGTTGTAGACGTAGGAGTCGACCTCGAAGGCCGTCGCGCTCGATCGCAAGCTCCCTTGCACCAGATCGTCGTAGCCGTCGCCGTCGAGGTCAGCGGCGGTGATGCGCCGAGAGCCCTGTGACCGGATGGTCGACAGGTTGCTCGACGTGAAGCCCGTGGCACCCTGGTAGAAGAGGCGGGTGTAGTTTCCGACGTAGCTCGACCCGCTGTAGTAGCTGTTGAAGGCCACGTCGTTGCGCCCATCGGCGTCGAAGTCGCCCACGGCGGCGTCCCAGGCGCCGTAGGTCAAGAAGGTGTCGCGGTCGGAGTTCGACACCCCGCTGCTCGATCCGTACCAGAGCTGGCTGTAGGTGGTGTAATTGCCGTCGTAGTAGTTCGGCAGCAGCACGTCGTCGTAGCCGTCGTCGTCCACGTCCACCAGGTGGCCGTTCGCGAAGCGTCCCCCCGAGAAGTACGAGATGTCGGAGGTCGAGTAGCCGCCCGATGAGCCCCAATACAGGTAGGCGTAGCCGGTGGAGGCCGTGTAGTAGTACCCGCTGAAGAGCAGGTCGGGGTAGCCGTCGGCGTCGACGTCTCCGACGTCGCAGGACCGGGGGGCCCAGGTGGTCACGTCGGTGACGTCGGCGGTCGAGTAGCCGCTCGACGACCCCCAGTAGATGCGGCTGCCGGGGCCGTAGCTCGACCCGTCGTAGTACTGCGGGAAGATGATCTCGGCGTACCCGTCGCCGTCGAGGTCGTGGGTGCAGACGTCGATGGCGCCCTGCGTGTAGAGGTCGGTGACGTCA
This sequence comes from Myxococcota bacterium, assembly GCA_040264415.1. Classification (GTDB taxonomy): domain Bacteria; phylum Myxococcota_A; class UBA796; order UBA796; family UBA2385; genus M30B51. The sequence goes on along the minus strand of JBDQIL010000484.1, from coordinate 3,336 downwards.
GAGGCGGAGTGCCCGCTGGCCGAGCCCCAGTACACCCGGCTGTCGGTGACGTAGTTTCCGTCGTAGTAGCTGGAGAAGACCAAGTCCATGTAGCCGTCACCGTCGAGATCGTGGGCGGCCACGCCCGAGGCGCCGGTGGTGGTGAGGTCCAGACTGTCGGCGGCCGAGTAGCCGCTCGCCGAGCCGTAGTAGACGGTGGAATCGACCACGTAGCTGGAGTTGTCGTAGTACTCGGCGAAGACCACGTCGGGCCATCCGTCGCAGTTGAGGTCGTCGCACAGGTCGCGGCCGTCGCAGTCGGTGTCGATGCCGTCGCCGGGGGTCTCGGTCTCGTGGGAGCCCGGGTAGGCGGTGGCGTCGGTGTCGTGGCAGTCGGTGGCGTCGGTGGTGCCGTTCGACGGCTGCGAGCAGGCGAGCACCGTGGTGCTGGCGTCGCCGTAGCCGTCGCCGTCGCTGTCGACGTACCAGGACAGCGCGTCGATGGCGTCGCTGCCGTCTGCGGTCCCGTCGCAGTCGTTGTCGGCGCCGTCGCAGACCTCGACCCCATCGGGGTTGATGGTGGCGTCGAGGTCGTCGCAGTCGTCGGCGTTGGAGACCGCGCCCGACGGCACCGCGCACGCCTGCACGGTGTCGCCGGAGTCGCCGTAGCCGTCGCCGTCGCCGTCCACGAAGAAGAGCTCGCCGGTGGAGGCGTCCACGTCGGCGTCGGCGTCGTCAATGTCGCCGTCGCAGTCGTCGTCGATCTCGTTGCAGATCTCTTCGGCCGACGGGTTCACCGCCGGATCGCTGTCGTCACAGTCGTCGGCGTTGTCAACGAGGCCGTCTTCGAGGGCGCAGGCCTCGACCGGCGCGGCCGGGTCCCCCACGCCGTCGCCGTCGCTGTCGGCCCAGAAGGTGAGGGTCACGCCCTCGTCGGTGTCGCCGTCGCAGTCATCATCCGCCCCGTTGCACAGCTCGCTGGCGTCGGGGTGGATGGCCGGATCGTCGTCGTCGCAGTCCTCGGACGCCGGGAACCCATCGCCGTCGGCGTCGACCGGTTCGGTGCCGTCGGTGCCGTCGCTGCCATCACCGCCGTCCGCGCCATCGGCGGCCCCGTCGGCCCCGTCGGCCCCGTCGGCGCTGCCGCCGTCGGTGGTGGCGGCCGTATCTCCGGCGTCCACCCCGTCCTTGACGCGACAGCCAGCGAGCCCGAGGGCGACGAGGAGAGGAGCGAGAGCGGTGCGGGTCACGGGGCCTCCAGGGAGCGACGCCCATGGTCTGCGCTGCGGCCGGCGAGGACAAGCCCGCCGGCCGGGGGCGCGCCGGCCATCAGCGCGCTCGACCTGTCACACGCCCCCACCGTCTGGACAGATACACTAGTCGGGCCGGCCGCCCCGGACCTTTTTTGTTGTCACTCCGCGGCGCCCGTTTGGAGACCCCATGCCCACATCGACCTTCTTGAATCTTCCACCCGAGAAGCGACAGCGGATCGAGGCGGTCGCGCTCGACGAGTTCGCGCGCCACCCCTTCGACTTGGCGTCACTGAGCCGGATCATCAAGCGAACAGGCATCTCGAAAGGAAGCTTGTACCAATACTTTTCTGGAAAGGTCGACATCTTCTTCTGGCTGCTCGACCAGGCGGAGGCGCGGCGAACGGCCTTCCTCGACCAGCACGGCGCCCCCGCCGCAGAGCCCGACGACCTGCGGCGCCGGCTCGCCGTCGAGCTCGAGTGGTCGGCCGCAGAGCCCCGGTGGGCCCGAATCTACCTGCGGGCCACGGAACGCTCGAGCGACCCCCGGGTCGAGCAGCGGCGCCGCGCGCGCCTCGAGGCCGCCCACACCGCGCGGGTGTCCGAAATTCGGCGGGCGCAAGGCACCGGCGAGATTCGCCGAGATCTCGACCCCGTCCTGGCGGCCCACGCGGCCGAGGGCCTGCTGGGGGCCGGCCTGCACCGAGCCTTCTTCGCCCAGCTCGATGTCCAGCCCGACGATCTCCTGGAGGGTCAGGGGCCCGATCTGCCCGCGCTCCGAGCGGCGGCAGGCGGCGCGACCACCGTGGCCATGAGCATCTTGGAGTTCGGCCTGCAGCGACGCCGAGACGGAGACGGCTGACCCCCGGCCGCTCCCGCGCGAGGCCACCCGCTATACTCCGCGCTCTACCGGGAGCACGGATGAAGGCTGGAATCGTTCGAGAGGTCCGCGCAGGCGAGCGCCGGGTCGCGGGCACACCCGACACCGTGCGCAAGCTCATCAAATTGGGCTTCGAGGTGCTGGTCGAGACCGACGCCGGCGCCGAGGCTCGACTCACCGACGCCGACTACGCGGCGGCCGGCGCCACCCTGGTGGCCGAGGCCGAGGCGGTGTGGCGCGACGCCGACGTGGTCTTGAAGGTGAACCCGCCGCGCGAGCTCCCCGATGGCGGCCACGAGGCCGAGCGCTGTCGCGCCGGGCAGCTGGTGGTGAGCCTCGTCCATCCGGCGCAGAACGAAGCCCTGGTGGCACGCTTGGCGGAGCGGAAGGGGTCGCTCATCGCCCTCGACCAGATCCCCCGGATCAGCCGCGCCCAGAAGATGGACGTGCTGAGCTCGATGGCCAACATCGCGGGCTACCGAGCCATCATCGAGGCGGCGAACCACTTCGGCTCCTTCTTCGGCGGGCAAATCACCGCGGCCGGAAAGACCCGGCCGGCGCAGGTGCTCGTCATCGGGGCGGGCGTGGCCGGGCTGGCCTCCATCGCCGCGGCGCGGTCGTTGGGCGCTCAGGTGCGCGCCTTCGACGTGCGGCTCGCCGCCAAGGAGCAGGTGGAGAGCCTGGGCGCCACCTTCCTCGAGCTCGAGTTCCCCGAGGGAGAGAGCGGCGAGACCGCCGGCGGCTACGCCAAGATCATGTCGAAGGAGTTCATCGACGCCGAGATGGCGCTGTTCGCGGAGCAAGCGGAAGAGGTGGACATCATCGTCACCACCGCGCTCATCCCCGGGCGGCCCGCCCCGAAGCTCATCACCGCCGAGATGGTGCGGTCGATGCGACGCGGGTCTGTGGTGGTCGATCTGGCAGCCTCTGCCGGCGGCAACTGCGAGTGCACGGTGCCCGACAAGGCCGCCGACATCGATGGGGTGATGGTCATCGGCTACACCGACCTCACGTCGCGGCTGGCCACCCACGCGAGCCAGTTCTTCGGCACCAACCTGTGGCACCTGCTCTCGGACATGGGCGGGGCCGACGACTTCCGAATCGACCTCGACGACGAGGTGGTGCGCAAGAGCCTGGTGCTGCACGACGGCCGGATCACCTGGCCGCCACCGCCCGACCCCGACAAGGCGGTCGCGCCAGCGCCCACCCAGGCGGCCGGGCTGGGGG
>JBDQIL010000483.1:0-4557 GCA_040264415.1 Myxococcota bacterium | reverse complement strand
TCGATGAAGAGGACGACGATCGCGACCTGAACGCCTTGCGCCTCGGCCCGCCGCCGCCGCGCCCCGACCGGGGCTCGTATGGCGGCCCCGACCGGGGCTCGTATGGCGGCCCCGACCGGGGCTCGTATGGCGGCCCCGACCGCGGCCCGCAGCAGGGACCGCCCGCCCACCACAGCGGCCACTGGGCCCGCCTCTGGGTGAGCATCGGCCGCGAAGAGGCCGTGCGGCCCGGCGAGCTCGTGGGCGCCATCGCCAACGAGTCGGGCCTCGACGGCTCTGACATCGGCCGCATCCAGATCCACCAGCGCTTCAGCCTGGTGGAGGTGCGCGCCGACGCGGCCGGTCACGTCATCGACCGCATGCGCGGCGCCACCGTGCGCAACGTCAAGGTGCACGTCCGCGAAGACCGCGAGGCCTGAGCGGGTCGGGCTGGCGCGAGCCCATCGCTCGGCTAGGGCAGAGCATGCGCCCGCTCCACGCCCTCACCCTGCTCGCCTGGACCGCTCTGGTCGGCTGCCACAAGCCCGTCGGCACCGCCCCTCCCTCGGGTGGGTGGGCCAACGCGGCGCCCACGGTGGTCGAGCAGGTCGTTGACCGCGGCGACACGCAGCTGTTGGCTGTGCGACAGGGCGCGCTCGAGGCCTGGGTGGCGGTGCCCGCGGTCGGCGCTGCCGTGGGCGACCACGTGCTCTTGGGCCAGGGCTCGCCGCGCGCCGACGTCGAGATCCCCGAGCTGGGCCTGCGGGTGGGTCAGGTGGTCGATATCGCGCACGTCCAGGTGGTGGACGCCGAGACCGCGCAGCGGGTGTCGGCCACGACCGCGCCCGAAGGCGCCGTGCTCATCGGCACGGTCTACGCCGAGCTCGACCAGCGGGCCGACGCCGAGATCGTGGTCTACGGGGTGGTGGTCAAGGCGACCAGCGCGGTGGGGTCGATCTGGGTGCACCTCCAAGACGGCACCGGCGACGCGCGCACCGGCACCCATGATCTCACGGTGCAGACCCAGCAGCCCGTCACGCCGGGCCAGCGGGTCGCCTTCCGCGGGGTGCTCCGCCGAGACGTCGACCTGGGCTTCGGCTACCACTACGACGCCTTGGTCGAGGGGGGCGTGGTGGCGAGGTAGGCCCGCTTCGGGCGCCCGTGGCATCCTGGGCTCCCGCTGGAGCCCGACCATGCCCGTCGCCCTCGCTGTCGCCGCCGCTGCGCTGTTGCTGCTCACCCTGGTCGTGGTCTACGACCTCACCCAGACCAAGCACGCGATCCTTCGAAACTTTCCGATCATCGGACACTTTCGCTACATGCTCGAGGCGGTGGGGCCCGAGCTGCGCCAGTACAGCGTCACCAACAACGACGAGGAGCGCCCCTTCTCGCGCGACCAGCGCCGGTGGGTCTACGCGTCGGCCAAGAAGCAGAACAACTACTTCGGCTTCGGCACCGACAACGACCTCGAGGCGAGCGGCAACACGCTGATCCTGAAGCACAGCGTGTTTCCGTGGTCGCCGCCGTCGGGGGCGCACGCGCCGGTGGGCGAGCCCTTGGCCTTCGCCAAGGTGCTGGGGGGGCCCCGGGGGCGCGCCAAGGCCTTCCGCCCGGCCTCCATCATCCACGTCAGCGCCATGAGCTTCGGGTCGCTGTCGTCGCGCGCCGTCATGGCCATCAATGGGGGCTGCAAGCTGGCGGGCGCGCTGCACAACACCGGCGAGGGCGGCATCGCTCCTACTACGACCAGGGCGGCGGCCTGATCTGGCAGCTGGGCACCGGCTACTTCGGCGCCCGCGATGACCGGGGGCGGCTCGATCTCGACAGGCTGGTCGAGACCGCCGCCGCCCACGACGTGCGCGCCATCGAGATCAAGCTCAGCCAGGGGGCCAAGCCCGGCAAGGGCGGTGTGCTGCCGGCCGCAAAGGTCACCCCAGAGATCGCGCGGATCCGTGGCATCCCGGTGGGCGTGGACTGCCTGAGCCCGTCGGCCCACTCGGCCTTCTGTGACGTGGACACGCTGCTGGATCGGGTGGAGGAGATCGCGGCGCGCACGGGCCTGCCCGTGGGCATCAAGAGCGCCGTGGGCGACCTGGGCTTCTGGGAGGCGCTGGCGGCCGCCATGGTCTCGGGGGAGCGGGGGGTCGACTACATCCAGATCGATGGCGGTGAGGGCGGCACCGGCGCGGCCCCGCTGGTCTTCTCCGACCACGTCTCGCTGCCCTTCAAGGTGGGATTCGCCCGGGTCTACAAGATCTTCGCGGCGGCCGGCGTGGCCGACCGGGTGGTGTGGGTGGGGTCGGGGCGGCTGGGCTTCCCCGCCGAGGCCGCGCTGGCCATGGCCCTGGGGTGCGATCAGATCGCCGTCGCCCGCGAGGCCATGATGGCCATCGGCTGCATTCAGGCCCAGAAGTGCCACACCGGCCACTGCCCGACCGGCGTGGCCACCCAGTCGGCCTGGCTGATGCGGGTCCTCGACCCCACCGACAAGGCCGCGCGGCTCGCCAACTACCTGGTGAGCCTGCGCCACGACCTGCGCGAGCTGGCGTGGGCCTGAGGGCGCGCCGCGGTCGGCTCCGCCGCGCCTCACGGCACGAGGTGAACCTGACCCTCCCAGGCGTGGCTGTCGGACGCGACCTCGCCCTGGTACGACAGCACCGCGCCCTCGATGTCGGCGGGCATGCCGTCGAGCGGGACCGCCACCGCGGCGCCCGCGGTGAGGGTGCCGAGCGGGTAGACCGTCGAGACGTCCGACGTGCTGGTCACCGTGAGCTGGGCGTTGTTCAGGGTGACCTCGGGCTCGGCCAGGAAGCCCCCCGATAGCTGGATGGAGCAGGGCGGGCAGCCGTCGCCCATGGGCTGCGGCAAGATGAAGCCGGCCGAGATGGGGCTGGTGGCCGCCGGTCCGGGGGTGACCGCCGGGGCGGCTGAGGTGCCCGACACGCTCACCGTGGTCACGGGGTTGGGCTGGTCGACGCAGCAGGCGCCGCCGTCTACCGCGCAGAGGTCGATCCGGTGGGTCTCCCGCGCCAGGGTGGGCGCGTCGGTGAAGGCGTCGGCCAGCGTGAGGGGCAGCCGCGGCCCGGCCCCCTGCACCGTGCTGGCGATGGTCGCGGGCTCTTCGCCGGTCGCCAGCGCCCACTGGGCGGCCATGGTGGCCGACGCCACCAGGGTGCTCACCGACGTCCCGGTCATGGGTGAGCTGTAGTCGCCGGCGCCGAGGTCGGTGGTGGCTGCCTGGCCGAAGGCGGCGATGGGGGCGTCGCTGTCGGGGCGAGACACCAGCAGCGGCTGGTCGTTCTGGTCGATGCCCGAGACCGCGTAGAGCGGCGACTCGCCCTCGCGCGCGCCGATGTCGGCGCTCGGGATGAGCACCGCGCCGGTGGTGCCGAGCTCTTGGCACGATGGCGCCGACTCGAGGGGCTCGCCGGCCCAGGCCGCGGGCAGCAGGGGGCCGGTCAGGTCGTCGGAGAAGGGCGAGGTGTTGCCCGCGGCGGCGAGCACCATGGCGCCGTTGCACTGGGCGTCGCGGATGGCGGCGTAGACCGCGCCCACCTCGGAGCGGCTGAAGAGGTCGATGTCCTGGTCCTCCCAGCCGGTGCCCGAGTAGCCATTGCTGACGGGGTTCCAGGCCAGAGACAGGTTGAACACGAGCTGCTCGCCGGCGCCCTGGCGAGCCACGACCTCTCGGCGGATGGACTGGGCGAGCCACGACAGGGTGCCCACCTGCCCGTGCTCGAGGCCCGCGCCGCTGGCGTCGAGGGCCCACTCGATGGTGGGGCCGTCGAGGCGGTAGGGCATGGCGATGCGGCTCGACAGCTCGGCCACGCAGGCTCGCCCGGTGCCGTCTTCGCAGAGCAGCGTCTCGGCCACCTGGCCGAGGGCGTAGCCGTGCTCGCTGCCCCCCAGGCTGGGGTCGGGGGCGCTCATGCTCGAGACGAGGCCCGTGGGGGCCGTGTCGAAGAGCACCAGCCGCGTGGTGACGGCGCCCGCCTCGCAGCCGGGCGTGGTCGGGTCGTGGCGCTTGGCGTGCTCGCTGAACTGGCCCTCGAGGTAGGGGCCCAGGTCGTCTTCGATGCCGGCGGGCGACAAGATGACCGCGTCGGGGGCCGCGAAGCTGTCGCCGCCGTTGGCGTTGCGCGCGAGCGCCTCGTAGGCCGCGGCGCTGCCGGCCGGGATGGCGCCCTCCACCACGCACCAGTAGCGGAGCGGCGTGGGGATGTCGGCGGGGTCGACCCGGGTGCGAGACGACACGCTCCAGTCGTCGGCGTCGGTCACCGCGAAGAGCGGGCGCGCGGTCCAGCCGCTGGGGGCGTCGGCCGCCTCGAACTGCGCGGAGAAGCGGTCGAGGAACCAGTCGCAGCGCTCGTCTTCGTTGTCGCTGTAGTCGCTCGGGCCCACGTAGCCGACCCACCGGTTGAGCACGACCGGCCCGCCGTTTCCGGGCTCGCCGAGGACCAGATCGAAGTCGCTGGGCGCCGCGGAGTCGTCGGACGGGGTGGGGGTGGCGCCGGGGTCACAGGCGGCCAGGAGCAGCAGGGTGGCGACGGGGAGGATCGCGCGGGAGCGGTGCATGGG